>CAYNDN010000303.1:0-6374 GCA_964395075.1 uncultured Lentimicrobiaceae bacterium
GGTTTCAAATATGGCCTTTATGGTAAACCAACAACAGCAACAGCTCATCGAGAGAGCCCTGGATGAATTGGATGCTGAAAAAGATGGTAAATTGAACTTTAAACTCGTGGGACCTTTGCCTTGCTACAGTTTTTTTACCCTTGAGGCCAAACTTCTGCAATATTACGATTTGCTCGATGCTGTAAAAGATCTTGATCTGGATAGCGAAATTTCCGAAAAATCCATCAGGCAGGCATACCTTAAAAAGGTAAAATTGTATCATCCTGATCAAAATCCAGACGATGAAGGGCGTATATTATTTAATAAAACGCTGCAGGATTACCAGTTGCTAATGAACTACATCAGAGCGCAAAAACCTGAATCGGAGCACGAAACAATCGAGTTAGCACCCGGAAAAATCAGTAACGATTTTTATATCATTAAAATTAAGGATTAAAATGTACAGAGACGGAAAATACATCTATTGCATCATTGCAACCCAATACGATTTTAATTTTGGCCCAATCGGCGTCGGCGGACGAGGCGACCTGGTAACAAATATCGGTTTCGAAGGACTGAGCATGGTGGTTAGCGACCACCCGCTCTCAAAGTTTACCGTAAATCCCGAAAACATACTCGCCCATCAAAAAGTAATCGAAGAGGTAATGAAAGAGTTCAGCAGTGTGCTCCCGCTTAGATTCGGCACCATCGCTGCTACCCCCGATGAAATCAGAAATCTGCTCAACCGACGCTACAGCGAATTTGTTGAACTAATCAGGGTATTCGAAAACAAAATCGAAGTCAATGTGAAGTGTCATTGGAAAGATATGGCAACAATTTATCAGGAAATTGATGAAGAAAATGAAGCCCTCAAAAAGCTGCGAAGCCAATTGGAACACGAAAGCGATCATCAAAAGAAAAAGGAACTGATGGTACAGGCCGGCAATTTGGTAGAAAAAGTGCTGAAAGAAAAAAAGGAAACCGAAGCCGAAGAAATATTGATGGCTTTCAGAAAATCAGTATTCGAATACAAGGAAAATAAAACCACCGGCGATGCCATGTTTTTCAATACAGCATTTCTAATAAACAGCGGAAGGGAAAAAGAAATTGATAATATCATCGCAGATTTGGATGCAAAATATCAAAACAGAATCGATTTTAATTATACCAGCCCGCTGCCTATTTTCAACTTTATTGACCTGAAAATATTTCCCGAAAAATGGGAAATATAATGTCGAAATCAGCAATAAAAAATGAATAGCAAATGACAAAAACCAACGAAAAGACCAAAGAAGGAATTTATCTGTACGGAATAATACGACATCCTGAAAGGCTTGAATTTGATGTTCAGCCAATTGGAGGAAAAGGCAAAAAAGTGTTTACCGTCAATTACAAAGATATCTGTGCCGTTGTGAGCCACACGGAGAGCATGCGCTACGAAGCGCGCCGCATCTTCTTAACAGCCCACCAGCTCGTGCTTGAGCATATTATGAAACAATTCACCGTGTTGCCCATCAGGTTTTCAACCATTTCTGCTACCTTTGATGAATCCCGAATTGTGAGCATACTCGAAAAAGAATACGATAAATTTGATGAGCTACTCACCGAAATGGAGGGTAAAAAAGAATTGGGACTGAAAGTGCTGGCACTCGAGCAGCCTATTTACAACCTCATCCTGTTAAAGTACGACGACATTAGAACTTTTAAAGATAAGCTGGCAAAACTCGATCCTGAGAAAGCACATTATCAACTGATGAAAATTGGCGAGATGGTGGAAAAAGCTCTTGAAAAGGAAAAGGAATTCCTAAAAGAGCAGATTATGAACGAGCTTTTACCTTTAGCCAACAAATCTAAAATTAATGATAACTATGGCGAACGTATGGTGCTGAACGCGGCATTCCTGATCGAAAATGAAACAGAACCTGAATTTGACAAAATGATTTACGCTTTGGACGAAAAATACGGCGAGTTGCTCACTTTTAAATATGTGGGTACGCTGCCACCTTACAATTTCGTTAACCTTACCGTAAAAATCCAGGAAGTTTGATATGCTGCTTATCGACGACATATTGCTGGCGCCATTGAAAGGGCTGATTTTTCTGGGAAAGAAAATTGATGATCTGGCTCAAAAAGAACTGTCGGATATCGGACGCATTAAAGAGCGCCTGATGGAGCTGCAACTGAAATTTGAAATGGACGAAATAAGCATGGAAGAATACGACCGCCGCGAAACTGAGCTGCTCGAAATAATTGAGCGAATTCAAAAAGAAAAAGAAGATCAACAAAAATAAAAGGAGGTTATTATGAGTGCTTTTAAATGCCCGAGGTGTGGGAAATCAACAATGGGATGGGAAAACTACTGCGTTGACTGCGGCGAACACCTGAACACCGTTTGCCCCGAATGTGGCAAAACCTGGCGGTATTTCATTATCTACAACCATTGCCCCGAGTGCGGTTTCGATATGCAGAAAATTAACGAGGCAAAAGCCAAATCGAATAAAAAAGGCAAAATCAAAACAACCATTAAGGAAGGAGTAACACATGAGTAAAATATCAGATGTAAAAAAAATTGTACTTGAGTTCCTGAAAGAGAACGTTGAGTGCCACGAAATCTCCGTTGTAAAACTCAACAAAGCTGCGGAAAGCTGGGAAGCAATTGCCGAAGTTTACGAAGACGATTCTTTCCTGAAATCAATGAACCTGCCACCAAAAAAGAAAAGGGTTTTTTATACCGTACGTATTGACGAAAACAACGAAGTAACAGCCTACGAGCGCTTTACCGAATATCCGGCAACCGATGAATAATTGATAAATGAACAATGATTTGATTTATGTTTTTTGCGCCCTGGCCGAACAACAGGAAAATGAAATCACGGCCGGTGACGAAAATATTTTTGCCCTAACCTTTGGCAACCTTACTGTTTTGGCTAAATATGTTTCAGGGGATGATTTTTCGGAAGAAAACCTGAAAAAGAATTTTGCTCATATAGATTGGGTTGAACAGCAAAGCCGCGAGCACATACACGTTATTTCTGCGGCGATGAATAGCCGGACCGTTGTTCCTTTTAAATTTGGAACACTATTTAAAACCAAGCAAAGCCTACGGGATTTTATTGATGAGTATCGCAGCATGATTGTCGAAAATCTAAATGAGCTGAATGGAAAAGAGGAGTGGGGCGTAAAGCTTTATTGCGATTATGCCGCGCTGCCGGAGCACATCAAAAAAACCTGCGCGCAGGTGATAGAAATTGAACGTGAGATAAGCGAAAGTAAACCCGGAAAAGCTTTTATTTTGAAAAGAAAAGCCGACGAACTCATCAAAAACGAATGCCATAAACAACTGCAGGAATACGGGCAGCTTTTTTTCAGGCAGTTTGAAAAATTAAGTACCAAAACCCGCATCAACCCACTGCTGCCCAAAGAAGTAACCGGCCGTTCGGATGAAATGATCCTAAACTTAGCCTGCCTGATCCCAAAAGGCAACATCAAAAAAATGCTGCAAAAAACCGAACTATTGCGCCAGGAGTATATAAATATCGGACTGTTTCCCGATGTTACGGGCCCATGGCCCCCTTTTAGTTTTATCTCCATAAAAAAATAAATATGCCAAATAACGTCATCGACCAATCCAAAGAAGTTACCATCCTCGAACTGCTCGACAGGGTATTGAACAAGGGTGTGGTGATTGTTGGCGATGTGGTAATTTCGGTTGCCGATATCGACCTGGTGTATCTTGGTGTGAAACTGCTTCTCTCATCGGTTGAAACCATGGAGCAAAAACACCTGACCACCGTAAAATCCAACACCTGATCGTTATGCCCAAATTGATTTATGCAATACTCCACCAGGCTTCCGATAGTGCAACTGCTGCTTTAATTGGCAATGTTGCAGGCATTTCCGGCGAGCGGCTGTATCTAATTTCACAGCAAAACATAAGCGCACTGGCGAGCAATTACAGCGCCGGCCAGGAGCCATGGAAAAAAGAGAAAGCGCTGGAATTTGCGCAAATCATCGAAACTTTCTCCGAAAAATACACCCTGCTGCCGGTAAGATTTGGAACTGTGGTAGCAGCGGATACGGACATCACTAAATTATTAAAAACCCATTATGAGGCTTTTGAAAATAACCTTAAAAAGGTTGAAAACAAATCGGAGTTTGGATTAAAAGTACTGTGGGATTTCGAAAAGGTAAAAGTCGAAATGAAAAACAAACCGGAAGTTACCGGTTTAAGGTCTGATGATTATTTTTCAAAAAACAGCACAACAACAAATTACCTTTTCGGGAAGATTAAAAAGCTTAAACTTGATGATGCGATAATGCATTTTGTTGACGAATTTATCGAAAGTTTAAACAGCCGCCTGAATTCAATATCTTTTGACGCAAATTTCAAAAAAATGGTTTCGGGCAGTATTATGCTCGATGCGGTTTTTCTTATCAATAAAAAAAACCACGGGCAATTCAAAGCGGCAGTTGTATCATTGGGCGATCAATATCCCGGCTTGCAGTTCCTCATTACCGGACCCTGGCCGCCATACAGTTTTACGGATGTAAAAATCGAATAAACCAGCACACCATGAAGGACAACAAAATCATATTCAACTCCACCGAGCTTGACAAGCTTGAAGCAGCCGCCAAAAGCATCGAAGAGGCTGCCACCTCCAGGATAAATGCCACACCCGAAAATGCCGATCACGGCCTGGCAAAGCTGGTGCTTACCCTTATCGAACTTATCAGGAAACTGGTCGAAAAGCAGGCAATCCGCCGCGTAGAAGGCGGCACGCTGAGCGAAGACCAAATAGAGCGCCTCGGCGAAACCCTCATGAAACTGGAAGTGAAAATGGACGAGCTGAAAGAAGTTTTCGAGCTCACCGACGAAGATTTAAACCTCGATTTAGGCCCGCTGGGCGATCTGATATAACAAATAAAAAACAATGAACCACAGTCAAAATAAAAGAACCCTGATCTATATTCCGGTTATTCATTCCGGCTCGGATATGGGCACAATAGCCGGCGACATCAGCCAAAAGGGAACCGCTGAATTAGGCGAAGAAAACTGGCATACGCACATCAAAACGGTTGAAAAATACTGGGATGTGATAGCCGCATATTGCGATAAGTTGCAATTTAAAAAAAATGGCCTGAAAATATACCAGGACGGAATGGTTGCCAACGGAGAAATTGCTTCAAAAATTATTGAGGACAACCTGAAAATGGGCAGCCGCAATTATAAAATCATCTCCGGACTCCTGAACCGTGGCGCAGAAATTGTAAAAACCGAAGATTTTGGCCTCGTAAAAAAAGAGCTTGAAATTTATAAATCCGTCTCTACATCCAGCAGTTTGCTCAAAAAGGTATTTAAAGTGTTGCTGATCAAAATTAAGCGCAAAGCCCTCATGAAAAAAAGGGATGCCTTAATCGCGGAAAGCATCAGCAAAACACTCCTTCCCGCAGAAACCGGGCTGCTGTTCCTCGGTGCCTATCATCACATTCTAAATAAATTACCTGCCGATATAGAAGTGGTTCAGGTAAAAGAGATCAGCAAGGTAAAAATGTATCAAAAGCTGTTGCCTTTCCAGGTTAGGCATCAGACGCTCTTCCAAAAAACGGCTGCCTACCTCACGGCAGATATTTCAACCGGATAATGATAGCAAATTGCAGATATAAATGATAAAAGCTTCGATGACGAAAAAACACAGATGATTTCCGGAATTAAAAAATTAAGCAGGTTAAGCGGCTCTATTATAACCAGTACATTAATATTGTTTTGTGTATTTTTGAAAAAGTTTTTTAGCTTCCTTAAAAGATTGATTATGAATAACGATAGCTTATATCATCGGTTTGGACAAGAATCTATGTCAGGAGATGCCCGGCATAAGGATACTATTGATGAAGCATTGGCAAAAAAAATCAGCTCCCTCATTGAGGCGATGCCTGATATGATTTTTGTGATGCACCGCGATGGAACAATACTCGAGATTTACGGCAGCGATCCCGAAAAATTGATTGCCCCCGCAGATCAGCTTATTGGCGCGTCAATAAAAAATTGTTTTGACAATGATGAATTTGAACGCCACTTAAAGCTATACGAAAAGTGTATTCATAACAACGAAAACGGCGCTATTGAATTTGAGTTGACCATCAACGGGCGCAAAATGCACTTCCTCTCGCACATAAAACCCATTGACGATCAGCACTTGCTTACCATTGTTCACGATATCACCGAGCGCATGCAGACGGAAGAAGCCTTGCGACAAAGCGAAAAGCAAAGCGCCTTCCTGGCTCAATCCGCTTTCGAACTGGTTGAACTTTCTTCCATTCAGGAAATCTATAAATACACCGTTCAGAAACTGTACGAATTAATGGAAGGCAATGCCATTGTTGCTTTGGTGGAATTT
>CAYNDN010000304.1:0-6351 GCA_964395075.1 uncultured Lentimicrobiaceae bacterium
TGCCATACCGAATTCAGCCCTGACATGATGATCATGTTGTAAATTATACCTGTAAGTGCACCTAAAATTACTCCTGCAAAAACAACCGTGGAGGCTTCTGAAATCCTGAACCCGATGATCTGTTTTTTTGAGAAACCCAGAGCTGAAAGAATTCCACCTTCGCGGTTTCGGGCTGTTACATGAAGTGAGAAAAGTAAAGCCGTTAACAAAATACCGGCAGCTATCACAAAAAAGCTCAGGCTCAGGAATAGTTCCCCAAAATCCACAGCATTGTCCACGGCCCGGAAGCCTTGCTCTCTCACAGGCCGAAACTGCAACCCAAAGTCCTGTGGGGATAATTTTTCCCTCAACTCAGATTCGATCATTTCGACTGTTATTTCTGAATCATTAAACCTGAAGGCTGTCAGCGAACCAAAAGGGTTACGCCAAAGTGTTTTTCCTGTTTCCAGATTGATGAAAGCTTTTGGCGTGCCGCGATAATCGTCCCAGTATTTTTCATCCTTGTCCCGGATGGCCTCCAGGTCAACCGGAACCCCGGCATCCCAATCCGAGCAGCTTCCGGCATTGGCCATACCCGGAAAATCCGGCATCAGCGATCTCATCGCTTTTGTGTCGTTTATCGGTACAATAGATTTAATTACAAACTGCTTTTCCGATTCCTCCAGCTTCCGCAATGGCTCGATGATAAAATATTTGAGCAGCAACGTGTCACCGGTTTTGGCACCCAGATCATCGGCCAGCCAGGTATTGATGATGATTTCGTTTGCCGTTAGCGATTCAGAAATCACAGGTGGATTTGTGGCAGTAACAAAAGAGTAGGGGGTGGTTTTGTCGTTCAGCTTTATCTCATTAACCAGGTAAGTCAGCACGGGCTCTGATTGGGCGGAGAGGCTTTCCACGGCTTCGGAAACCACCGGATCGATAAATATTCGGTTGGAAGTTAGCTCCAAAGTTTCAGTATCCTCAATTGCAGAAATCTCCAAACCAGCATCCTGCAGTTTCCAGTTTTGGTCGAAGGCCGAACTGATTTCAGCCATGTTCAAACCTTCCACATTTTCGATCAGGATGAGGTTAGCCAGCTTTTCGAGTTCCAGTTGTTCAGCCAGGAATTTTCGGGAAACAAAAATATTGTAAGGAGCTACCTGGTTGCTTTGCAGGCTGAACCGCCCAAGATCATCGATTCCGGCAATGGCAATAACTTTTATCCGTAAAGATTTTGAAGCGGTATTTTCCTGTGCAAAGGGCGCATTGGCAGGGATGATGTCAGTCTGCTCCATCCGGATAACAAATTCATCACCTATACTTATTTTTAGCTTTTCGGCAAGATTTTCACTGATGATGGCTTCACCATTTTGTGGGGTGGTGAGGTTAAGGTTCGATAATTTGATGAAGCCCTCATCAATACCCATAATTTCTGTTTGATTATTTCGCAGGCCAGAGGATGGATTTATGGCAACTCCGGTGTTTCGTAGGATTGCCGCTGTTTTGAGATTTAATTTTTCTGCAATCTCAATGGCCAGTTTCGCCCTGACAAACCTGTCGCCGGTTTCCATGGCATAGCCGGTGTTTCCAAGCCTGAGGTCAACCATTTTCCTGAGGCTGTAATCCACGGAGTCGCCTGTGATCAAAGCACCTGTAAGGATAGCCGTGCTTAAAAGGATGCCTGCCAGCAGGGCAAGGTGCTGTTTGCGGTAATGCAAGATGCTTTTTATGATGAGCCGGAAAAATGTCATGCCTTTTTACCCTTTCAGTTTTCCATTTTCAAGGGTGTAAACCTTTTTCATTTGCCTGGCCAGATTTTCGGCGTGTGTGACCACAATCATCGAAACTGCTTTTTGCTCATTGATTTTCAGTAGTAATTCTGCCAGATCCTGCGCTGATTTTTGATCCAATGCTCCGGTGGGTTCATCAGCAAGAAGTATGTCGGGTTCGTTGATCAGTGCACGGACAATGGCTGTTCGTTGACATTCACCCACCGAAAGCTGTCCTGGTTTCTGTGTGGTCTTATCCTCCAATCCAACTATTCTGAGCAATTCCAGGGCACGATCAGTGGCAGATTTTTTCAGAGTTTTATCTTTGAGCGGCAGTGTTGGCAGCAAAACATTTTCAAGTAGGGTGAGCTGAGGCAACAGGTGATGCACCTGGAAAACAAATCCGATTTGTCGGTTTCGAAGACCTGAAAGTTGTTTGTCATCCATCCCTGAAGTGTTGATGTCTCCAATCAGTACTTGCCCACTATCCGGCTTATCAAGTGTTCCTGTGATATTGAGCAGTGTGCTTTTTCCCGAACCGGAAGGCCCCACGATGCCCAGCAGGTCTCCTTTTTTGATTTCCAGAGAGATATTATCAAGCACTGTTCTTTGGCCTTCGGCTCCAGGAATTTGATAATGTTTTGATATATGTTGAAGTTGGATGATCATGGTGTATGGATTAAATCCTGACAGGTTTTAGAAACCTGTTAGGATTATGAATTGCAGAATAAACATCAATCACCTTCTGAGTCAGCTTCTCCAGGTTAAACTTCGTTTTGATTCCCTGATATCCTGCCTCACTCATCTTGATGATTTGATCGGGGGTTGAGAGCAGTTCATCCCATTTTGCAGCCAGGGCTTCCGGTGTGTTGGGCTGGTAAACAGTACCACCTCCTGTTAAACTAATAATTTCCGGAAATGCTCCCAGAGCGGGTTGAACCATTGGAATGCCTGACGCCAGAGACTCCAGTTGGTAAAGCCCGAAAGCCTCGCCTTTTAAAACAGGCACGCTGAGGAAGGTAAGCCCGGAGAAAAAATCATGCAACGCCTCCTTGGAATAATCCTCAATAAATTCAATATCGTGTTCCAGATTGTTCTTTTTTAGTTTTTTGATTTGCTTTTTGATGAAACTTTTATCATCACCGGTGCTTCCACCACTTACCCTTAGTGTAACATTGCTGAACTTTTGATTTTTTCTCAATTGAATAAATGCATCTACAAAAACTGCAAATCCATTTTCCTCATTCATTCGTGAAAGGTATCCAATTACAGGATTTTCTATTTCCGGCTCATGATAGGAGTAATTTTTCGGATCGATGCCCACATGAATAGTGTGCAGCTTTGAATCCGGTATCTGCATTTTTTCGCGCATCACCCCCGAAAAGTAATCACTCACCGAAATAAATGCATCCACATCTTTTCCCTTTTCAGCCATCATATCCCAGACTTTTTGCCTGTAGTGTGGGTACATGGCATCAACCCAAACATCCTCATCCTGCAAGGAACATACCACCGGAATACCAAGCTCGTTTTTGATTTTATGGGCCAGGCCTAACAATAGTGCATTTGACAGATGCACAATATCAGGCTTTTCGTGATCCCGCAGGTATTCAACCAGCAGTTGTAGTTCCTCCTGTTGGTAACCTTCATGGCCACGTAGCATAGAAAGCGTCATTTCTTCCAGTCCGTGAGCACGTGTGGAGCCGGCTTTGCTGGCAGCCAAATTTAGGATAGGGCCGGAATTGAAGAATCTGTACATCCAGGCAGGCATATGCCTGAAAATGCGGTAGTTTTGCTTGAGGTAAATATTCACAGCACCATAAAAAACCGGAATATGGCTTTCTTCCTGTTGGCTGCCGGTAAAGAGTGGCAGATAGATTGGCAGCGCATGAGCCTCATGTCCTCGATCGCGAAGTGCCTGTGAAAAGCCGCTGTCGCGCAGGCAGTTCCCACAGTAAAATGTTCCGCCAAAGCCGGGGACGATGTTGATGATTTTTAATTTTTCAGGTTGCAAGGTTGAATAGTTAATGGGTTAATAAGTTTCTTTTGCAAAATTTATAATTGTCTAAAATACAAATAGAAATGCTCCTAAAAAACAGGAAATTGAAATTAATAAAACTCATTTAAAAATTTTGCCAGACAACTTGGACATGCCAAAACCGGATAAAAACTTCTCGATTGTTATTCCCTGTTTGGTTTTGGCTTGCCCAAGTTGGGTTGATGCACACCACCGTTTTATATCATGTTGATTCGCACATCCTTGTTTAATCCTCGTTGAGATGCGCGGCCCCCGAAAAGCCTGGTCAGGCTATGCGTCTTTAATAATATTTTTTTCACTTTCGAATTTCTACCACGTCAATCCATAAACACCTCCATCTTCTGCGCCTACTACTATTAATCCATCGATGATTGCCGGTGTAGAGAACATCGGGCTACCGATTTCATATTCCCCAACTTTGTCACCGGTTTCAATGTCAAGGAAATAGATTCGTCCATCCAAAGAGGTTACAACAACTTTATCCTGGCTGATCACCGGGGAGCTTTCAATCTTACCCAGGGCTTTAAATTTCCAAAGCACTGCTTCGGATGCCTTATCAAAACACAGCACGTCTTTTTTTCTGGTGCCGATGACCACATGTTTTCCTGAAACCGCCGGAGCTCCCAGGATTTCCCCTGCTTTTTCGTGGGTCCAGACCTTTTTGCCTGTTTCAAAATCCACACCATGAAAGCTCCCATCATAATCTCCCACATAAGCAGATTTTTCTGAAATGGCGGCTGAAGAAGCAATGTAAGTTCCGATTTCAATTTTCTCATTGAGTTTACCGGTTTTCACATCCACAAAATGCAGATGGCCATCACATCCGCCAAAAACAACCGATTGGCCATCAGAAGCCGGTGCTCCGTTTATGTAATTATCGGATTCATATTTCCAGACCATTTCACCGGTTTCGGCATCTATGGCATGCAAAAAGAAATCATAACTTCCAACAAAAATCAGTTTTGATCCATCATCGCTATTTGCCCATCCTGCGGCTCCGGAAATCTGACCATCGGTCATGTATTTCCAGACCAATTCGCCGGTTTGGGCATCCAGTGCAAAGAATGCCCCTTCGAGAGAACCAACATAAATTTTACCATACAAAAACAGGGGAGGAGCTTCCACTGAAGTTTCCGTGTTGAATTTCCATTTAAGGTTTCCGTCCAACCCAAGTGCGTAAACAAACCCATCGTTGGATCCAATATAAACCATGTTGTTGCAAACTACCGGTGAGGATTTGATCACGTCATCAGTTTTGAAACTCCATACAAGATTTGCTTTTTCAGGAACCTCAATTGTAGTTACTCCGGTAAGTTGAGCATTTCCACGGAAATTAGGCCAACATAGCCTGGATTGGGCATTCGCCGGGTAGACGTTGAAAAAAGCAATGGTTAGAATTAAAAAAAATCGGATATTCAGAATCATCATAAAATTCATTAAAGTTTCCTTTCAGAAATTGCACCGGTCGGACAAAGTTCGGCACATTTCAGTGCTGTAGTACTTAACGCATTTTCTAACCGATCGTTGAATGGGATATCAATTTTAACATCAAAACCCCGGCCAATAAAGGTTAATCCCTCCAGGTTTTTTTCGGCTTTGGCAATCTCCACACACAATCCGCATCTGATACATTTTTCCGGTTCATAGATAATGGATTTATGGGTGAAATATTTTTTAACCGGTTTTCTTTCGTTCCAAAGAAACTTCCTGCGATCGATTTTGTATTCGTCAGAATAATCCCTCAGTTTGCAATTATCCACCTTTCTGCAGTCGCAATGCATGCATCTGGCGGCTTCGGCTGCAGCCTCTTTTTCGGTGAAACCAGGCAATTTTCCGGCAACAGGTTCAAATCTTTTTTCGTCAGTAGATTCCTTTAAATATTCTGAAACTTCATCCGGCTGCAATTTGCCAAATTTGGAGTTGAATTTCTTTAAGTTCATTTCAACCATCTCACCTGCCAAAAATCTGTTTACATTTCCTGCTGCTGCTTTTCCCTGTGCTAAAGCTCTTACGGCCATCTTTTGTTCACGGATGATGTTGCCACAGGCAAACACACCCTTATGCCGGGTTTCAAAAGTTTCCGGATCGGCAATCAGGCCCGTGTCATGGTATTCCAGTCCGAGGAAGTGAGGCACATTGGCTTCCATTGCTCCTGTTGCCACAACCACGGCGTCGAACTCAACCGTGAACTGGTAGAGTAACATGCCTTGTGTAATCGTTTCTCCAGTATGGAATTCAACTCCGAATTCTTCCAGCCATTTCAGTTCGGTTTGGAGAGCCCTGGCAGGCAACTCATGATCAGTTAATGTAAGCAGGCTTCCACCAGCCCTGTTTTCCTTCTCATAAACACTTACCTGATTTCCCATTTTCGTAAGGTGAAATGCACAGGCCAGGCCGGCAGGCCCGGAACCAATTATTGCGACTTTTTTATCAGCGGATTTTTCTTTTTCAGGAAACCATGTGTGGCCTGAATTGTAGTCCTGATCTGCAACGAATTTTTTGAGCTGACAAATGGATACTGCGTCATCAGCCTGGTTCCTCCTACAAACTTTTTACCAAGGG
>CAYNDN010000305.1:0-6349 GCA_964395075.1 uncultured Lentimicrobiaceae bacterium
AAAACCCGGTGTGCCGCCGTCTTCACGCGCTTCAATATCATCAATATACTTAAATTCGCCCCAGGGGTTTGTCCAGTCAACTGTGCCACCTCCCGGATTGTCGGGCCGCTGATCTTTGCGGTAAATTTTGGAGTTGAACACCAAAACACCTGAAGTGCCGGGGCCACCCAAAAATTTGTGTGGTGAAAACATGATGGCGTCCAAATCTTCCATGGGGTCGCCGGGATGCATGTTCATATCGACATACGGCGCCGATGCTGCAAAATCCACAAAACAAAGCCCACCGTTTTCATGCATGATCCTGGCAAGTTGGTGGTAAGGCGTTGAAATGCCGGTAACATTAGAGCATGCAGTAAAAGACCCAATCTTCATCTTACGATTTTTGTATTTGTCGAGTTCTTTCTGCAGTTCATCAGGATCAACTAAAAGATCCTTATTGGGTTTTAATTGTACAACATCAGCTATGGTTTCTATCCACGATGTGTGGTTGGAGTGATGTTCCATGTGGGTAATAAAAACAACAGGACGCTCTTCTTCTTTTAAACAATCGGCAGCTTCCATTTTTTGCATGGTACGAAATCCGAGGATGCGCTGGAATTTATTTACCACGGTGGTCATGCCTGAGCCTGCGGTTATAATAACATCATCGGGGCCGGCATTCACATGTTCCTTGATTTTTTTATGTGCCAGTTGATAGGCCTTGGTCATCAAAGTTCCGGTTTCACTGGTTTCGGTGTGGGTATTGCCCACAAAAGGGCCAAACTTATTAACGATCGCATCTTCGATGGGCCTGTACAATCTGCCGCTGGCAATCCAATCACCATAAACAATGGCTTGCTCTCCATTAGGGGACTGAAATTTTTGATCAATGCCAACGATGTTTTTTCTGAAACCGGCAAATAAATCTTCCATACGTTTAAAATTTTGTCGTGTTTTCTCTTCCCTGATGTTTAGCTACCTAACCTACATTATTAACAAAAATAGAGTTCAATTACCACGTCCTTGAGGGCGTGGTGCTAAAGGTTTGAATCATAGTTTCTTAAAAAATCCTGAAAAATTTTCAAAATGATAAAATAAAATTTTTCAGGATTTTTTTTGTGGAAGCATTTAATATCCCAAACCCCACGCCCTAAAGGACGTGGTAACATCATTTAGTATTTTGTGAATTAATCAGGCTAAAACATTCCGGTAAAAAATAATAAGATGACCTGAGTTTTGAAAATATTTTAAAAAGCAAAAATAGAAATTCTTAACTACTTCGAAATTTTAAATTTACAGCCGCAAAATTTTTTAACACCAACAATTTTATGATTCATTAAATGTTGCTCTTTCATCCAAAGCATCAAAACCACTAATTTAGCAACATAAAATCTGAGTTATAAGAAACGTGATCTCTCAACCCTTTCAAAATATTCGCATATTAAAAACGCTGATTCTCATATTTTGGGGTGCTACAACATTTGGGCAGGGTGTGGCTGTGGTGCTCAGTGGCGGAGGCTCGCGCGGTATGGCCCATATCGGTGTATTAAAGGCACTTGAAGAAAACAATATCCCGGTTGATTACATTGCAGGCACTTCAATTGGTGCTGCTGTTGGAGCATTGTATGCTGCCGGCTATTCACCTGGGGAGATGGAAACTATTTTCTCCGGCGACAATTTTGACAGGTGGGTAAACATGAACCCCGAACCGGGACTCTCCTATTTTTATACAAAGGATGATCCTGACGCCGGATGGATTGACTTTACACTGGATTTTCAGAACAAATACACGAAATTTTTACCCAACCGGGTGAAAAACCCAACAGAACTCGACTTTGAGTTGATGAAGGTTTTTGCGGCCGCTTCCGCTGTTGCCAACTACAATTTTGACAGCCTGATGGTACCATTCAGGTGTGTAACCGCCGATATCGATTCGAGCCGTGCGGTGGTGATACAGGATGGAAGCCTTGCCAACGCAGTAAGGGCATCAATAACTTTTCCTTTCCTGTTTAAGCCCATCGAAATTGACGGGAAGTTGCTGTTTGACGGAGGTATGTATAACAACTTTCCAAGCGATATTGCCCGTGAAGCATTTAATCCCGCATTTATCATTGGAAGCAAAGTATCCGGAAATTATCCCAAGCCTGATCCTGATGATATCATATCGCAGATACAGAACATGCTCATGACCAACACCAATTTTAGCCTGGATACAACTGACGGGATCATGATTGAACCGAAGTTGAATAAAACCGGTTTAACGGATTTTACCAAATACGAAGAATACATCAATGATGGTTATATGGCCACAATTCAAAAAATTGATGAAATCAAAAAGCGTATTCCGGGATTGGTCGCGCAGAATACTATTACTGAAAAACGTAATGCTTTTAATCTGAAGAAGCCTGAATACATCATCGACTCCATTCAGATTGAGGGTCTTTCGGGTAAGCAGCAAAGGTATGTTTATAAAACCCTGGTCAGCAAATCTAATAGCCTTACCATAAATGAACTGGGAAGAAAGTACTATAAACTCGTTGCCGATGGACAACTGGTTATCAATGGCATTAAATTGCAATATAATCCGGATAGAAACAAATACGGTTTGAATCTCAAAATTAAACCCACCCCAAAATTTTATCTCAAATTTGGTGGTAATATTTCATCGCGCGTTGCAAATCTGGCTTATGTTGAAATGAACTACAGGGAACTTTTTCAGGATGCTTTGAAACTCAGGATGAATGTTTATTTTGGCAGGTTTTATAACTCGGTACTTCTGGGGAGCCGATTCGATTTTCCGGGAAGAATACCCGTTTACCTGGGGGCAAGCCTGGTTTATAATCACTTCGATTATTTTAAAAATACCCTGCACTTTATCGAAGATGTTACCCCATCCTATTTGATACAAGACGAAAATTATTTCAGGCTTTACGGTGGGATACCGACTAGCTCATCCGGAAAATTAGAGATGGATTTTATGGCAGGCCTGCGTGAAGATTCTTATCACCAAAATAATGTTTTCAGTCGTGAGGATACGGCAGATATTACAAAATTCGGTTTTTTTCAATCCTCGATAAACTGGGAGCTGAATTCACTAAACCATAAACAATATGCCAACTCGGGAGCAAGATTCCGAATTAGAGCGGGATTGCTGACCGGCGAGGAGGAATTTAAAAGCGGATCGGTAGAAGCATCCGGCCTGAACACTTCCAAGCAAACCCATAAACGCATATTTTTCGATTTGCTATGGGATAATTATTTTCAACGAATAGGGCCTGTTAAACTGGGGTTTTACGGAAGGCTTCACTTGTCGAACCAGGAGTTTTTTAGTAATTACACGGCCAGTATTCTTGCGGCCCCGGTATTTGAACCTACTCCTGAAAGTAAAACCTTATTCCTTCCCTATTTCAGTTCTTATAACTTTGGAGCTGCCGGATTAAAGGCAGTCTGGAAAATTGTACGCCGGATTGACCTTCGCGCCGATGCTTACCTGTATCAGCCTTACCGCCAGATTATGCGAAGCGATGATAACAAACCCTATTTTGGTGAGGAATTTTCGCACCGCTACTGGATGGGCAGCGGAGCCATCGTTTACCATACCTTTTTCGGCCCCATCAGTTTGTCAGTCAATTATTTTGAAAATCCCGAAGAAAAATTTTATGTAGCACTTAACATCGGTTTCCTGATTTTTAATAAGCGTGCATTGGAATAAAAATCAGTAGCGGGGCATAGACGGGTCAACCTGCAACGCCCACTGGTTGATACCACCATCGAGATTAACAAGATTTTTGAATCCAAAGTTTTCTTCCAAATGCTTTATCAAAAGGTAGCTTCTGATGCCATGATGACAGTAAACTACAGTTTCAATTTCCGGTTGAATTTCTGAGGGATCATTTGCTGCCAACTCCATGGGGATGAAGTTAGAGTTTGGGATAAAACAAATTTCTCTTTCATACTTTTCGCGAATGTCCAGCAGGTGAATTTTATGGCCTGATTTTAATTTCAGATTTAGATCAAAGACTGTGATTGATTTCATGGGATGTTGATTTTATGATTCAGCATCTGCAATTTCCTGCAACTCTTTGGACTCGAAAATTACCTGGCCGGTAGGTTCACTGTTAGCAATAATGATCATTGCTTTGGCAACATCGTCAGCATGAATTGCCCGGTATTTTTTCCATTTACCTGAAATAAGGGGCTTAAAGATTTTCATTACTACTTTACCCAATTCCTCACCAAACCTGAACTCCTTACGATGGCCAAGCAACATGGAAGGCCTTACAATTGTGATTTGTGGAATGACGAGTTTTTGAACAGCCTCCTCCATCCTACCCTTTGTTCGAAGGTAAAAATTGTTTGAATCAGCCTGGCTGCCTATGGAGGAAACCACAATGTAATGTTTTACCTTTTTCTTTTCAGCAATTTTTCCGATTTCAACCGGAAGATCAAAATCTATCTTTTCAAATTTTGCTTTGTTACCGGCTTTTTTAATGGTAGTTCCCAGGCAGCAAAAAACATCTTCACCAAAACGGATATCATCAAGATTTTTTACATCTAAAAGGTCATCAATAATTTCTTTATACCTGTGATCATCGATGTTTTGCTGGCGGCGGTTAACACACAATACCTGTCTGTATTTGGGATTGGAAAGCACTTGCTCAACGAGTGTTTTTCCAACAAGCCCGGTGCTGCCAAATACGACTGCTGTTTTTAGTTTTTTCCTGTTAAAACTCTTTTCTGCCATTTATTCGTTCCCACAATTGAATCAATAATGCTTCTGTTCCTTCAAATGATTTTTCTGCTTCTTCAACAGTAATTTTCCCGTCATCAATACGCACCAGATACTGAAAAACGTAAGTTCCTTCACCTGTTTCCCAATTAGTGATTTTCCCAAACCGAAGATCATTAATCAATAAACCTTCGGGATGATTCTCCACAACGTAATAACCTTTGGTAAATCTCAGGATTTTCTTTACTTCTTCAACATCTGTAAAAGGTTCCAACAACTGATGATTTTTTCTCACGCCCTCGAATTGAATATTTTTATCGTCATCAAAATGCGAATAATATCCAATCAAAAATGAATCATCTGTTTCAGCCACTGCAAACCACAAAATCTGGTTTAAAGCAGTAGGGTTTGTTATCATGCGCTCATAACTGATCCCCTGACTTTTTAAGCTGTTTTCAAAAACCGGATTTATAAGCTGTTTATTTGCAAAAGTAAATAGGAGGTAAATCAAACTGATGGACAATCCTGTGATGTTAAGCGTCTTCCTGAAACGTGAGTTACGATTTTTAAAAAGCAGCCAAGTTGTGGTAATTAATAGGGGAAGGGTAAAAACAGGATCAGCAACAAAAATGGTATTGAACTCAAAGCGATATTTGAGTGGCCAGAGTAGCTGCGTTCCGTAACTGGTTAATGAATCAATAAAAATGGATGCGGAAAAAATAAGTCCAAAATAGACAATCCATTCACGAAATGAAACATTTAGCTTCTTAAAAAAGTGGGAAAATATCCAGCTAAACAGTGGTGCAGCAACCAACACAAAAGCCAGTGAGTGGCTAAACCCCCGGTGGAACAGCAGCCTGCTGGCATCGTCCATAAAAGCACCGGGAATCACATCAAGGTCGGAAAGCGTACCGGATGCAGCTCCGATAAGTACTGCTTTATTTCCCAGTTTTTTGCCCAACACGGCCTCACCGACTGCCGCCCCAACTACCAATTGTGTTAGCGAATCCATCAGGTAAATTGTATTCTGTTAAAACGGTAAATCGTCAGTAGGCCCATCCGCTTCAGGAATGTCTTCGGCCTCGGGAGGAGGCGGGTTTTCTCCCTGATCGGGTTTAACGGCTGCCTCAATGCGCCAGGCCTCCAGGTTGTTAAAATAGCTTACCTGGCCATTTTTCTCCCAGCGCCTGCCCCGAATATTAAATGATACTTTCAGATCATCCCCGATATTCATACTGTCGATCAGGTCGCAACGATCCTGCGTTAGTTGAATTTTAATGGTTTCAACAAATTCATTTGACCCCGTATTTTCGCGGGTTTCCAAAACAAATTCTCTTTTACGGAATCGATCCGTCACCTGCTGTGCATCAAACTTTTCTATCAGTTTTCCTTGTATTTCAAAGCTCATTTTTGTAAAAATTTAATGAATAATAATTCGAATATTTTTTTGGGCTGCAAAGATCATAATTTTCGTCAAACAATTTTTTTTGCAGGTGTTTGAAAAATGGACAATTACCCGGCAACAAAATGCATCTTTCATTTGCAAAATGAATTCGAAAATTGATATGACGCTTTAACACCACTTTCCGCGGATTGTTGGCTGCATTAGGGATTTTTTCAAAATTTCAAGATAATCATTCA
>CAYNDN010000306.1:0-272 GCA_964395075.1 uncultured Lentimicrobiaceae bacterium
CAATGGAAGAGAGTAATATACCGGTTCAGGATCATTGGATAGTTGAAAGCGGCTTCCAGGAAAAGGGCGGGTATGAGTCAATGAAAAATATACTTGAATTGCCCAAAAAACAGTGGCCTCGAGCCATCGTAACGGTTAATGATCCGGCTGCAATCGGTGCGATGGAAGCTATTTACGAAGCAGGTTTAAAAGTACCTGAAGATTTTGCCATTTGTGGGTTTTCCGATGATATCAGGGCCAGGTTGCTAAAAAGCCCTTTGACAACCGTGCGT
>CAYNDN010000306.1:282-6347 GCA_964395075.1 uncultured Lentimicrobiaceae bacterium
CAGCGCCCAGGTGATATTGGGCGGATTGCAGCCGAGAAGCTGATAAAAACCATCGAGAACGACGATGAGCCGGTAGAAAACAGGATAATATCAACGGAGTTGGTTATAAGAGAATCTTGTGGATGTAAAGGAATAAAAAGTGATGCATAATGCTAAAAGTAAAGTGGTCATTAAACTAATTAGCGTCTGTAAGAAAAAGGCAAAATAGGGATTTTATAACTGTTAGCAAGATGGCTGGTCTTTCCCCGGCCCTCCCTTCAAAGAGAGAAGTGTTCGAGACAAGCATAATCACCAGCCGGTACTCAGGATTCTGTTGACGACCCACAAAGTTTCAGGTAGAACTAAAAAATTAACTCTGCGTGTTCGTAAAGTTAAAATTCTATCGTATCATTCATTCGATCTTGTCAATTTGATTAACTCAATGCAATCAAGAATCTCCGAAGCAACAATCAATCATACTATTGATGAAGCTCACATGTTTAAAGAAATACAAATTTGATTTCAGATTATTCTACTTGTTTTGAAATGATTGGACTGGTAGTCTAGAAAAATACTCTTTCTTATACTTATACACATAGTCAATACCATTATTTTGGTGCAATAATAGCAGCCCAACCGCCACCGGGAGCAAGTTGTATATTCATGCTGGTTTCAGATGTTACCTGTTTAACAGAATAATCGTAGTCGCTGGCATAGCGATGAGCATTTGAACCATCACTATATATTGATGCCTCGTATTTTCCGTTATCCAAAAATGATAGGTCCAGGTGTAATTTTCGGGGAGCCCCGTCGGTCATCGCACCAACATACCAGGTATTCCCCCTTTTTCTTGCAATAAGTATGTAATCACCAACCTGGCCATTAATGACACGGGTTTCATCCCATACTGTAGGAACCGCAGATAAATACTCCATTATTTGTGGTTCTTGAAGATATTGGCTTGGGCTATCTGCCAGCATTTGAAGTGGACTTTCATACACGAGATACATGGCAAGTTGATGACAACGT
This sequence comes from uncultured Lentimicrobiaceae bacterium, assembly GCA_964395075.1. GTDB lineage: Bacteria > Bacteroidota > Bacteroidia > Bacteroidales > 4484-276 > SABY01. The sequence continues at coordinate 1,291 of CAYNDN010000306.1, forward strand.
GTGCCCATACTCATGGGCCGGGTAAAAATCGGCCGGAAGTTTGCCTGTTGTGCATTGACCATCGCGCCCGGAGTATAATCCATAGGCCCGTTGACCATACGGGTGAAAGGCAGTGTTACATTATGTTCTGGCGTTAGCTGTGTGCTCCATTTGTTTTGCTCAAGACCATTAACTCCTTCTCTTGTAATTACATTAGGGTAGGCTCTGCGGATGCCTTTGGGAGAGTATGAACCGTGAAAATCAACCAGCATTTTACGTTCTGCAGTTTCTTCGGCAACCCGCCAGTAGTAATCTACCATCCATTGATCATCACGTTGCATAAAGTCAACCTTAATTCCTTTAATGCCCCATTCCTCGAAATTATCGAAAGCGATATCAAATTGATCTTCAAGTGTTTTCCAAACAACCCATAGAATGATATCTACCCCTTTCTTTCGTCCATATTCAACTAATTCAGCAACATCAATATCTGGGTTTATGCTAGTCAGATCACCCAATTCATACCAACCTTCATCCAATATGATGTAATCCAGACCATATTTAGATGCAAAATCGATGTAGTATTTATAGGTTTCGGTATTAATGCCGGCTTCAAAATCAACATCAAAAATATTGTTGGCGTTATACCAATCCCATGCTACCATTCCCGGTTTCAGCCAACTAGTATCTTCCAATTGTAACGGTTTCGAAAGTAAATAGACCAACTGGTTATCAACCAATCCAGTATCGCGGGACTCCATAATGAGAATCCGCCACGGGAATGTGCGGCTGCCCTCGGTTTCTGCCATGTAGTTGGCACGCTCAATCGGTACCACATCGCGGTCTGTTTGTTGGTCTTCTTTTGTTACGACATTGGGAAAGGCACCTTGGAAACCATAATTATCCGTACCTCTTAAAAACATGCCAGGATAGCTGATCAGATCGGCTTCGGTGACTACCACATTGGGCCCACGATTAATATTTACTAATGTTGGGACTACTGCCTGCCGCTCCGGCCCAATTTCACTAAAAGATTCTACTTTGTAGTATCTTTCTGAGTGAGTATAAAAGCTATTCTCCTCTGGGAAAAAGACTTCGTGGTTATCGGAAAAATTAATATGTACACTCTCTGATACGATTTTTATCTGCTCTTCTTCAAATTGTGTTTTAAAACGGTAAGCCATTCCATTGTTATAGGCTCTGAATATCAGGCTGAAATCATTTTCAAACTCGAGTGTCAATTCATCAAAATGATTTCTAATAGTGCTTCTTTTTTCTTGCACCACCGGTTTAACGGTTTCATCCACGGTGCGCCGGTCTGTTGAGCGTAATTCCGGCTGTACACCCAATACGCCTTTACCCTCTACCTCCATAGCAATTTTCGATGGGCTGACTATGGCATCGCTGTTGTACTCAACCTGATAGGTTATCTGTTTATCCAGTGTTATCGTAGTCTTTATCACTTTATCGGGAGAGAATATCGTGAATTCTTGCTGTGCAAAAAGCTGCCCAATATTCAATACCAGTACCATTGAAAAGAAAAGTGAAAGTATGCCGATTATTTTTGTATTCATTGTATTTTTATAAGTTCTATTGATGTTCAATCTGGCTTCATCTGAGTAGGTTACTTCGATTTTATAGTTGGAATCGGCCGCTCTGCCGAATCCCGGAGAGAACCATTATCGTTTTGATGTAGGCGCAGGATAAAGCTGTATTGGTAATAATCATCATTCAGTCGATATTCAGGATGCGGCCACGATTTTTTACTCCAGGAATTATCGCCGCCAAGCCCCATCTGTTTATGATCAATATTCACCGTCAGGTAATCTCTATCAGGCAATTCATAGGTGTGCATGGCATTCTCCAGGTCATCCTGACTATAAGGCCATGCGCTAAAATTTAGCAAACCTTTTGATGTAGATATGGCCAGCATACCATTGCCATCGCTGTTTGTAAATCCTACCCAGCGCACATCCGATCTATTTCCATTCTCTTGCGGTAGTGCGTAATTTGTTATGAGTTCAACCACAGAGCTTGAAAATTGCCCCACCTCAGCAGATGTTTTTCTATCCCAGTAATTTTCATGTGGCCCGCGGCCAAACCAGCTTACATTATTATAATTTGCTGGTATTGCCATTTGCATACCAACACGTGGTACATACTTTGGTGAATCCGCATGTTTTTGCAGGCTGCTTTGAACGTGAAGATCCCCGTTCCCGAAAATAATATAAACAACATCGTAGGTAGTGCCTTTAACCGGCAGCGTACCACTAACCAATACACGTACCGCCCCTTGTTGCTCATCAAGTATTTTAACCCGTCTCACGTTGCGATTTTCACCACTTCCTTTCCATTCTCGTAGCACGTATCCCAGACCATTTCCACCTGAAAAGTCGTTATCCGTAGTAGCACGCCAATAATTTGGTATGAGTGGCTTTTCAAGCAAATTTCTACCGGAATATATTAGAGACTCAAGTGCACCAGACTCTTTCCCGATCGAGGCCTGAATACTCCCGGCTGTGATGATAAAAGCATTTTGCACTTCTGAAACCCGTGGTGTATCCAGTGAGTTGGCATTGAAAGTTTGGAAAGAAGTGGTATCTAACGATAATTTAAATTGTTGCCATGCAATGGTATGGCCAGGTTGCGCCCATTTTGTTTGTTGTTTTAAATGAAAAGATATCTTCAGGTGATATTCTTTTCCGGTTTGGAAATCAATTTCATTTACGGGAGCTTTTACAGTAGATTTACCACCAGGTAAGATATCCAAATTGTTAAAAACTCCTTTTCGTATAGCACTGCCATTTTCCGTTATTTGCCAACGCGCTTCATAATCAGAGAGATTGGTGGAATTATAATCATTTTGTATTTCAACAGCACCGTTATCTAAATCAACAGCTTGTATATGAACTTGTTGATACACTTTTTTTACCTCCCAAAGAGCCGGTTGTGGAGTTTGATCGGCAAAAACTACGCCATTTATATTGAAATTAGCATCATTTGGATGATCGCCAAAATCACCTCCATACGCCCAATATTCCTCGCCGGATTCTGACTTTTTCACGAGGCCCTGATCCATCCAGTCCCATATGAATCCACCAATAAGCCGTTTATGCTGGCGGATAGCATCCCAATAGTCTTGAAGATTTCCGGTTGAATTTCCCATCGAATGTGCATATTCGCAGACAATTACAGGCCTGGTATCATTCGTGCGTGTACCCAAATCAATGAGTTGTTCGACCGTGGGATACATACGGCTTATCATATCAACATATGAGGGATCTGTTGGAACACCCTGCGCACCTTCGTAATGAATAAAACGCGTAGGATCAAATTGCCGAATCCACTGAGCCATAGATGCATGATTAGGCCCACTGCCTGCCTCATTACCCAAAGACCAAAAAATTATGGAGGGGTGATTTTTATCCCGTTCAACCATCCGGATAGCGCGCTCCATAAACGCGGTATTCCAATTTGGATTGTTAGATAACTGCCCGCCTATTCCGTGTGTCTCCAGATTTGCTTCATCTATTACATAGAGGCCATATTCATCGCATAGCTTATAAAACTCTGGATTGTTTGGGTAGTGTGATGCCCGTACCGCATTCACGTTAAACTGCTTCATGAGCTGCACATCGCGTACCATATCTTCGTAAGAAACCACCTTACCGTTATATTGATTATGATCGTGGCGGTTTACTCCATAGAGCAGGGTATACTTTCCGTTTATATATAAACCGCCGTCAATAAACTCAACAGTGCGGAACCCTACCTTGGTGCTTCTGGCTTCTACCACATTTCCATCTTCATCAACCAGTGAAAGCACTAATGAGTAGAGATTGGGGTATTCGGCAGACCATTTTTGGGGATTGTTGATAGTTGCTTCAATCAAGCCAAAGGGAACATTATCCCGCTGGGGATAGCGTTCATTTACGATACGTTCAGCATCCACTATAAGTGGTTTATTCAAAACAGGATCACCTGATTGATCAAAAAGTTGAGCTTTTACCGTCCAATTGCTTAGGTCTATCTGATCACTAATTGATAGTTCCGGTCTTATTTTTAGCAATCCATGTTCATAATTATCATCCAACTGGCTGCGAACGGCAAAATCTGATATATGTACTTTGGGTGCCGCGCTCACGTAGACTTCGCGATGAATACCGGACAGGCGCCAATGATCCTGATCTTCCAAATAGCTACCATCACTCCAGCGTATAACCTGAATAGCCAGCTTATTGGTTTTTCCCGGTCTTACATGTTTAGAAATATCAAACTCAGCAGGCAGGCGGCTATCCTCGCTATACCCGATCTTATTGCCATTCAACCATACAAAATAGGCGGAGCTCACACCGCCAAAGTGCAAAGTGATAGCTTTCCCATCCCAGGTTTTGGGGATAGAAAAATCTTTAACATAGGAGCCTACAGGATTTTGTTCTATCGGTACAAAAGGCGGATCGACAGGATCAAACGGATAACGAATATTCGTATAGATTGCCGTTCCGTACCCTTCAAGCTCCCAATTAGCTGGAACAGGAATATCATCCCAATTGGATATATTGTATGATGTTTTATAAAATCCCTCCGGTGTTTGCGAAGCATTTTCAGCAAAGTGGAACTTCCAGGTGCCATTTAGCAAAATAAAGCCGATGGATTCTTTCCGGTTATTTGCAAGCGCTTTTTTAACCGTATTATAGGAGTAGGATGTCGCTCCCATAGGAAGCCGGTTGACGCCATTAATTTTTGGATCTTCCCAAATTTTTAATGTAATGGATGGCTCGGTGTTAAACTGAGCAAATAACATTATGGGAGCTACTGTTGTGCTTGCCAACAGTACTCCCAAAAAGATGATTATGGAATCAAAGAATTTCATGCCGATATAAACTTTGTGTTTAAACCTTATTATGTTTGTGATGTTTGTTTGAGCCTCTCGATATATATGATATCGATAACATATCAAAATAAAAATATACCACACGCAGCACTATTGTCAAAAAGTAAATTACAAATCAGCATGTTTAATATAAGGACGGCACGATTGGATTTACATAAATATCAGAATAAGTTCTGAATATTTT
>CAYNDN010000307.1:0-6323 GCA_964395075.1 uncultured Lentimicrobiaceae bacterium
AGTTTTGAAGAAGCATAATAACATCAGTAAGGTTCGGCAAGGGGAGGAAACGCAATCTCACTCTCCTTAACGTAAAAGCAGAATTTTGGCTGGAGAACAGCTACAATTCCTACAACGCTTTTAGCAGGTTTGCAACATAAAAAAAATAATTATGTGACACATTAAATGAATTAAACATGAAAACTAAGTTATATTTAAATAAGTATTTTAATGCAGCTCTTCTATTTTTGCTTTGTGCAAATGCTTATGGTCAATCACCTTACACAGTCACCAAAGACACACTGGGAGGCGACCAGGTAAGGGTAAGGATTGAGCATACCAACGGGAGGTATGTGGAACACATTATTGATGGAAGCCAGGGCGAAACCCATGTGGATTTTATCGACTTCATCCAACAGGACAATGGTTCATCTGCAACTCCCCGAGATATTTTAAGCAACACCATTGCTTTGCCGGCAGATGACATCAATTCCCATCCACTCGACCTGTACAATGCAGGTTCAAAAGTGTATTGCATGGGGACGAAACAATTGATGGTTATTGATACCCAACTCGATGAGGCCAGTGCTGTGCTTCAACTTGGAAGCACGGGCAACTATCATGCGCTTGATTTTTTGAATATGTTGCCGATAAGTAAGTTTTTAGATGGTAATGAAACCGATGGTATCCTTTATTGTGCCGATCTGGCAAATAATTTATACTTTGTAGATGTAGCATCAGATGCAGTACTGTTCTCACATTCACTCAACAATTACTCCGAACAAATTTCCACTATTGTTGAATATGACGAGTCAACAAACAGGGTCTTTTGGCTGATAAACTCATGGGAAAGCACAAATGGCACCATAATCCTTGCTTTTAACGGAACCAATGGATCATTGATTGCTCAGCGATATTTCGACCAGGAATTGAACGACATGATCGCCTTTAACGGAAACCTCGTTGTATCAGAATCCACACAAATGTTAAAACTAAGCCAGCTAAGTTTAAATACAATATCTACTTCGTCAGGAAAATTCAGAAAACTTTTTGCGCTGTACAACAACGAATTTGTTGCCGAAGAATACATATATAATCTTGGAATTAAATATTTCACGGTATTTGATGCACAAAGTTTTACACCGCTCCAGTCATTGGCAGGAACACAGGAATTTCATTACATGGTAATACCAGTAGAAACAGGACAAAGTTTTATTTATTTATCGGGTGGTTTTTTCGGTGGCCCCTACATATCAAATATCGTAAAAGTTGAAAAGGAGAACGATTTATATTCCATTACTCAGTTAAAATCAATAGACGACTATCAACTAAAATCGATGTCACTATCACTATCCGGTAACGAAATATATTGTGCCGGTGGTAACTTTATATGTCGCATTGATATGAATACTTTTGATATTGGAGGTCAAAATTCCTTAAACGGTTGCCAAAATTGGGATTTGGAATTATATGAGGATCAGGGAAACATTGATGTGCTATGTGCCAATAGCAGGGAAGGGACAATTAGTTTCCACGACTCGGACTGTAGCCTTTCAGCCATCCAACAAACGGCTTTCAAAACTAGTATTGGGTGTTTCAATCCCATCGATAATAAAGTTTATTTTGTGAACAACAGGATTACATACCAACAATCAGGTATTGCTATTGTAGATGGCAGTACAGAGGATGTGATCACAACATTGCCATTGGGGGCCTACCTAACTGATGTTGTATATAATGAGGTATCAAATAATGTAGCCGTGACTTCAAAATGGGACAATGAACTTTATTTTATTAATGGCAACACCAATCAGACAGACCACACCGTATTTGTTCCCCAACCTCAAAAGTTGTTTAGTTACCAGGATAAGGTATTCTGTGGCACCAATTCAGCAATTTATGTAATAGATACTGACAATAATTATTCGGTAACCTCGTTTCCGCTGGCTTTTCAGAGTAGCGTTGAAAATTGTATGGATTTCGAGTTAAACAAAGAAGAGGAAAAATTATACGTGCTCTACCGGTTTGATGGCGATACGTACCTCGAAGAAATCGATTTGCAAAACAACACCATTAGTCAGCGAAAATACAAAGACGTAATGGATGGGTATGATGTTGAATACGATCCGATACACGACAGGATTTATATTGGAAACGTGCTTATGCCAAAATTGTACGTTATCGACCCTTCTACCCTGGATGTATTAACCGAAATCAACTACCAGGCAATGGCAAAAATCTATCAGTTAGATGTGGAAATAGACCTGTTTAAGAACAATGCCTATCTTACTTACAGAGAAATTTCCGGTAGCAGGAAGAAGACCGTCATTGATCTTGAAAATTCTGCTTATGTTACTTCAAACTTAAATGCAGCAAGAGCCACACAAACTTTTAATGCATTAAATGATCAGGTTTATCATCATGATGCTGCATTAAATAATGACAATAACTTTGAAGTCTTTGTAGATGTGATAGATGGAATGGATGGGGAGGAATCGGATAATATCGCTACCGGGAACATATTAAGCAGGAATTATTCCTTTTATCAGGATTTGTATGGTAAATTATCCCCCATCATCAACACCGAAACCAACAAAATCTACTGGCCAAATGCCGATTTTTCCAACGTATCGGTTATAAATGCCTACACCGACAAACTTGGCCTGCAAAGCGGCTGGAACTGGCTATCGTTCCCGCGCTTAGAACGTGCCGAAAACGACCCGGCATCTGTTATCCCTGTGCTGGATAATATTAACTATTTCCCGGATGTTGAACTGGAATTGAATGAAAATGGGATAAATTATTTAAGATATTTCAATAATGAATGGTTGGGTAATTTATTAGATGTTATCAGCACAGATGGCTACAAACTTGACCTTGATATCTTAAGTGACGACGATGCACCCAATATGAAGTTATATGGTGCTATCCTTGACCCGGATACACCCATCACCCTGTATCCCGGTGCTGGTGGAAACTGGGTAGGCTATTTTATAGAGGATGCCCAAATGCCCTTAGATGCCATACCTGCCGGTGTGTTGCAACATGTTACCCAGATCAAAGCCCAAAACTGGACCATGATCCATGATATCAGCGGTGACCCGGAGTGGCGTTATAAAGGCCACGTAACACCCATCCAATACGGCCAGATGGTAATTATTTATGTGGATCAGCAACAAACACTGGTGTGGAACCAACCCCAGGCTGCCGCGGAAGAAATGACGGCACCCGAAACCGAATATTTCGAATTTGAGGAACAGGCCGACTATCTGCCTTTGTTCGTGGAAACCGACTCCACCAGCGACATTCAGGAAATTGCCGTACTGGCCAATGGCGAAGTAAAAGGCGCTGCCGTACGTGAGGCAGGAGACACACTTACCCAGGTGAGTGCTTACCTCGGAGGGGTGCCTCCCGGAACACCACTTACTTTCGAAACCTGGGATGGTTACAAATCCGCCCCGGCGCAAATTACCGGTTATGCAGTTTACAATCCGGCACGTAAGGCATGGGAACCCCGAACTTTATACCACGGAGAACGTGCACACTATCATGTTGTATCTCTCAAAGCCGGTGCTGCTGAGGTTTCATCCATGTTAGAGGCAGAAGTAAGTTGTGCCCCCAACCCGTTCAACAGCGAAACCACGTTTACCGTGAGGGTGAACCAAACAGCTCAGGTCAGCCTGACCATCCGCGATATGAACGGAAGAACCGTTGCAACACTGCTCGACAGCCGGATGCCCGAAGGGCTTTTCCGGGCCACATGGGACGGAACCGGAAGCAACGGAGCCAATGCCGGTAACGGCGTGTATTACTACCACCTGGCCATCGACGGAAGGCAGCAGGCCTCCGGCAAAATTGTTTTAATCAGGTAATAATTTTAAATATATTTAATGGAACCTGTCAGTCCCGAAGTTTCGGGACTGACAGGTTTATTCATAAATGTAACCAGCAATGCAAAAACAAACTTACCATGAAGTTATTCACAACTACACTTTTACATCAAAATGCTGTTATGCTAATTACAATTTTAGTTTTCGCCCCGGTTATGCTTTCTGCCGGCATACTAACCGTTAAACAGGATGGGACGGGTGATTTTACCGAAATCCAGGAAGCATACCTCGCTGCTTCTTCTGGGGATACGGTATTAGTGTGTCCAGGGACGTATTTTGAAAATGTGCATATTTACAGGTATATCGATATCACGCTCGGAAGTCTGTTTTTGACCACAGGTGACAGAACATATATCAAAAATACCATCATTAACGGAAACCAAACTGGAAGCTGTGTTTTTATTGACGGAACGCATGAAAAGGATATCAATATCAAGGGTTTTTCATTAACAAATGGCTCTGGTCATGGTGACGGGTTACGTGGCGGTGGGATTTATATTAATGGTGCATCACAAGTTACAATTCAATCAAATATCATTACAAATAACACCGCAAAAGCTGGTGGTGGGGTAGCAGCGCAATCCGCAATCATATATATTTCCGGCAATATCATAGCACACAATCAGGCATTTAATGGGGGTGGTATTTTGAATGCTTATGAATCTGATATAGTTTTTTGTGAATCTGAAAAGAACAGTGTTTTCCTAAATTATGCCAGCACAGGTGCGGATATTTCGAAATCAAGTTACTCAGGGCCAATGGACATTATATTGGATACATGCACAATCTTAAACCCGGACTATCATTTTATATGGTCCTATGATTTACAAAATTTCCCCAACAATGACATTTTTATATCCATCGATCACGGCAAAATTGAACCAGTATATCATAATTTGTATGTAGACCCGGCAACAGGCAATGATGCTAATGACGGCCTTAGCCCGGAAACCGCATTAAAAACAGTAGCCTGGGCATGTAAACTCATTGCGTCCGACAGTGCAAGTCCCCTGAACATCTACCTGATGGATGGCATTTATTCACCTTCAACCAACCAGGAATGTTTTCCCTTTAACGGGCGCAGTTATGTATCATTGATTGGTGAAAGCAGAGAAAATACCATATTCGATGGTGATTCTTCTTATTATTTTTATAAAAGCAGTGGGGCTCAAAAAGTATTCAGCATTGCAAATTTAACTATGCAAAATACGCATGAAATAGATAAATGGCAAATGACATGTGGTGGTATGTACTTTTTAGCCTGTAGTAATTTAGTATTAAGTAATATTACTATGAGGAATTGTCAGGATAATTCATGTTCTGGTTTGGGTTTTGATCACCCAGATAAATTATTACTCAAAAACATAACTTTCGATAATTTAAAAGGTGGTGGCGTCGCAGTTATGGGAAATTCACTTGAACCTGGAAAAACATTCAGATGTGAAAATCTTGCCATCCGGAAATTTAAACCAGATGATGACCCCATGTTAACAGGCGGAGAAGGATATGGCATTGGTTTTTCAGGCAGTTTACATAATGAGGGGCGATTTTCTGGCACAGTAATTAACCTCCAGGTAACTGATGGCCTGCGTATTCCTAATCCCGGCTGGGGGCCAGGTGCAGCAGTTGGTCTTTTTGTTGATTACCATGCAAATGTAAATTTTATCAATACTACCATTGGCAATAACACCTGCCGGGGTGATTTTAGTTTTGCCGGCACTATCGATAATGGATCTGTGGTAAATATGTACAACACCATTATGTATGGTGATTCTTTAAAAGAGCTGAGCCTGGGCAGTTATTACGGATCCGATTATCCGGCCACTGCCAGCATCTCCTATTCCAATATCGAGGGGGGTCAATGGAATATCTGGAGATGGGACCCCATGCACACCGTAAACTGGTTTGAAGGCAATATAGACCAGAACCCACAATGGGCTGAAGCAGGAGATACAGCCTACTACCTGCAGGATGATTCACCCTGCATCAACACCGGCACACCCATGTACGAAGACGGCATGGAACCGCCATACATCAGGGAAGAAGAAGGTAAATACGTGCTCTACATGCACAATATGGACACCGTTCACCTCCCTGCCACAGACCTGGCCGGAAACCCGCGCATCTCCGGCGGCCGCATTGATATGGGCGCTTACGAATACCAGGACACCACAACACCCATTGTTGAAAATCCGGCTATGTCAAATAAGGGAATCGAAGTGTTGGTCTATCCCAATCCTTTTTATGTACATTCTTTCGTGGATTTCAGCCTCGATGAAAAAAGCCATATTCAAATAATAATAACCGATCTCAGCGGAAAAATCGTGAAAAACTTTTTGGATGCCACCCTGCCCAAGGGAAAATACAAATTCACCTGGAAAGGCGACAACGACTACGGCACCACGCTCAAAACCGGTGTTTATTTGCTGACCCTCTGGAACGGCGGCGAAAAGG
>CAYNDN010000308.1:0-6318 GCA_964395075.1 uncultured Lentimicrobiaceae bacterium
GCCAGCTTTATGTGTGTTTTTCTGTAAGATCTTCCACAAAATTTGCAGTAGTTCCCATAAACATTTATGATTATTTTCCAACTTGAAAAAACCAAGACCAAAAGGGAATACTATTAAAAAAACATTAAACATGTTTTGGCTCCAAGTTGTTAGGCAAAACCTGTTTACATTTCATTAACAAAAAATCATGCGCTGTTCATCCTCCAAAAGCACTATGTAAGAATTTTTTATGGCATGCTAAATATTTGAATTCGTATAGGTTATGTTTTGTATTCCCAACTGGTTTTTCAGGTGAATGTGTAGATGCAAATTATCATCATCCATAAAAAAATGTTAAATGAAAAATTCATCCTGTATAATATTTACATTTGTCTATCAACAAGTATTAATCAATCATATAAAAGATGAACAAAACAATTCTAACAGTTCTCGTATTTTGTTTTGTTGCATTTTCTGCCGGTGCCCAGGTAGAAAATAAGCAAACCACAGCCAAAGACAAAAAGACAGCGGTGGAACAAAGCAAAATACACCATGAGAAACAGCAGAGCATCAGGGCAGAGGAGACCAGTGTTCAGGTCGAAAATCCAAACGCACCTGTCATCGAATTTGATAAGTTGGTTCACGATTATGGAACCCTTGAATATAATTCTGATGGCAAATGCGAATTTAAATTTACCAATGAAGGTAAAGAACCATTGATTCTTACCAACGTTAAGGCGAGTTGAGGCTGCACTGTTCCAGCATGGCCACGGCAGCCTGTATTACCTGGTAAATCTGACGTTATAGTCGTCAAGTATAATACCAAAAAGGTAGGAAGAATAAACAAAACTATAAGAGTGTATTCTAATGCTTCCGAAACCCCGATTTCGTTGCGGGTTAAGGGACAAGTTGTCAAAGAACAAGTGAATACCGTTCCGGAGCAAAACCTAAACAGCAGCGGTGCACCTGTGAAAAAGAAGTAATTGAACATTGCAAACAAAAAGCCGGAATCATCAAGAATCCCGGCTTTTTTGTTTGAATAGACCTGATCAGTTAATGTTTTTTTAACCTCAAAAATTCAAGAAAATTTCAGGAGGAGAGTTTAAAAGTGGAAAAATACTTGTTAATCCTGAAATACAACCTCCTCTATCCCTAAAATCCGCTCAAATCCATCAAAACAGTTGGTATCAACAGAAGGAATCCGAGCAATATCAGCACGATCATAAACGGCGTAATCCACCTTACCCACTTGTCGTAAGGGATTTTGGCCACACCCAGCACCCCGATCAGTACGCCGGAGGTAGGCGTGATCATATTGGTGAATCCGTCTCCAAACTGGAAGGCCATCACGGTGGCCTGCCGCGAAACACCAATTAAATCACTAAACTGCGACATGATGGGCATGGTAAGCGCAGCCTTGGCTGAGCCCGATGGGATCACCACATTGATGATGGTTTGGAAAACGTACATCATGCCCACCGAAGCTACCTCGCCCATATTTCCCATGGATTCGGAGATCGAAAAAAGAATGGTGTCGATGATACGGCCATTTTGCAGAATGATGATGATGCCGCCGGCCAAACCAACCACCATTGCTGCTGACATAATATCTTTAACACCTTCGAGGAAGAGGTTGGTGATCTTGTTGGCCGAATTGTTCATGGCCACCCCGGCCGCAATACCCATAGCGAAAAACAGGGTGGCAATTTCCATCACATACCAGCCATAGCCCATCACGCCCACAATCAGATAAAGAATGGTAAACATGAGCAGATTGAGCACAAAAAAGTGTGCTGATTTCCTGAGTGACAAAAATCCGGTAATAAGAAAAACCACGGTGAGCATCGGGATTACCGGAAAAGTTGCCGATGAGTTCCCGACCGTTAGCGTGGTTTGCGGCATAATAACCGAATAGATGATCATCACCACAAGGATAAAAATAAAGGTGAACCACGCCGATTTGGGGGTGTGGAGTTTGATGTTTTCGATATCTTCAGTGTCGCCTTTTTTGCGCCAGTATTCATCATTTTCGTAAACAACCGAAGACCTTGGATTCTTTTTCACTTTGGCTGCATATCTCAAAATCCAGCCAATGCCAATCACATTGATCACAATCCAGCAAAAGAACCGGTATTCGATTCCTGAAAACAAGGGAAGGTCGGAAAGCCCCTGTGCAATGCCGATGGTGAAAGGGTTGAGTAGTGCTCCGGCAAAGCCCAGACCTGCGGCCACAAAACACATCGAAACGCCCACGATGGAGTCGTAGCCCATGGTGATGGCCAGCGGCACAAAAATAATGATGAAGGCGATGGTTTCCTCGCTCATCCCGAAGATGGCCCCGAAGGCACTAAACATCAGCATAATGAGCGTGATCACCATGTTGTTCACTCCAATGGCTTTTATAAATTTATAATGCTCCAGCTTTTGGGTAAATTTCAGGAAGGAGTATATGCCCACGTCGATGGCGCGGCTGTTGTTCATGATCCAGAAGGCCCCGCCAATGAGCAGGATAAACACGATGATATCGGCTTTATCCACAAACCCGTCAAAAATGGCCGAGAAAATTTGCCAGGTCTGGGGCTGGTTTTCAGTATAATTGAACGATTCAGGTTTAATAATTTCCCGCTCGGTTCCATCTACAATTTTTGTGGTGCGCTCAAAAGTACCACCCGGAACAAACCAGGTGAGCATAGCTGCGAGCACAATGATAAAAAATACGATGACGTAGGTGTGTGGTATTTGTCTTTTCTTCATGCTGTTGGATGTTGCTGGTTTAGAATTTGAGCATACAAAAAAACAGAATTTTTCGGGTAGAATGATTTTAAATCAGGAAGGGCAGGATGATAGCCAGAAACAAATAGCAGCCCCTCAGTTATTTATCAGAGGTACGCATTGATCAATGATTTTGCTGAATGACACAGTTTTAAACCTATCCAAAATAATTCAGCTTCTTCAGCACATATTCCTTGTAGTTGCGGCCGATAGGAATTTTTAGCTCACCGATTCCTACCGATTTTGGGGAAATGGTAGTAACCTTCGCGATGGGAATGATATAAGATTTATGCACCCTGATGAATTCACCATCGGGGAGTTCGCTTTCGAGTGTACTGATCTGATGCTTTACAAAATGAATCTCTTCAGGTGTGTGAATTTTTACGTAATCCTTCATACTTTCGATATACAGGATGTCATAAAAAAATACTTTCACCATGGTTTTATTCTTCTTCACAAAAATGTGATCCTGCTCCTGCCCGTGCGCCACATTCAGGTTCTTTGGTGCCTCCTCCGGTTTTCCTTCCCGACGATTGTAAAACTTGTTGATTGCCTTCAGGAAACGATTAAAAGAAATGGGTTTTAACAGATAATCCAACACATCCAGGTCGAAAGCCTCGATGGCATAATTGCGGTAAGCTGTGGTAAAAACGACCAGTGGAGGATTCTGCAAGCTCTTCATGAATTCAATCCCGGTTAGTTCCGGCATCTGGATATCCAGAAAAACCAGGTCGATGGGTTTATTTTTCAGCACTTCAAAAGCCTGTATGGCATTGCTGCATTTGGCTACCAGTTCCACATCGCTGAGTTTTTCAACATGCGATTCGATCACCCTCAGTGCAAGGGGTTCATCGTCAACAGCGAGGCATTTGATTCGCATTTTCTTTGGCGTTTAATTATAGTGTTTTGTGATATGATTTGGATTTAACAAAGTCCACAGTAATGATCTAGATTATAGAATAATTCGTTCCCGGGCCCGTTCCGAATTTTTCAATAAGGTTTTTCTTAAGTAATTCGGGAAGAATCCTCTTAACTGTGGGACTGGGAATCCCCAATCTCTTTGCTATTTCTCCTGATTTACAACCTGCGTTATTTTCGATAAAAGTTAAAATCGACTTTTCTCTTGGCGACAATCTTGCTTCAATTCCTTTACTCTCAAGTTTAAACAGTAACTGCTTTTGAATCTTTCCTAAAGCATCAAAGAAAAAGCGAACCCATTCAGAAACATCTTCATTTGGCCTTTGTGCCTGACAACCTCTTAAAACCCGGTAATATTCAATTTTTCTACTTTCAATCTCATGTTCAAAACTTACATATTGAATCCACTTGCAACCATGTTTTAGTAATAGTAAAGTTGAAAGTAATCTGCTCAATCGTCCGTTCCCGTCTTGAAATGGATGGATACTCACAAATTCGTATGCAAACAAGGCGCATTTAACCAGAGGATGTGTTTCATTGTCATTTAAATACCACTCAATCAACATTCTCATTGCATCCTGTGTTGGAAATCCTGCTTCAGTTGTCTGGAATATTATCTCTCGCGTACCATCCGGCAATTTAGCTTCCACTGCATTGCTATGCTGTTTATAATTCCCTTTATGCCATTCGTCTTTCCTGGAATATTTCAGCAAAATGTTGTGCAAATTTTTCAAACTGCCTTCACTTATTGGAATATCTTCATATGAATCTGAAATTAAATCTAAGGTTTCAAAGTATCCAACTACCTCTTGCGAATCCCTATCTACAATTTTTGTAATGTCTATTTCTTTCAGTAAAACCTCAACCTCTTCGTCTGACATTTTTGAGCCTTCAATCCTTGTTGAAGCCCCTACGCTTCTTACTGTTGCAATACTTTTCAGTTGTTTTAAACTTTGACCTTCTTTCTTCTCAATTGTTGCCCATGAAGCATCAAATCTATCAATCTGACTAATTAAACGGATTAACTCCCAATCAATGTTAAGCGTGAATGTATATACTGAATTTTTCATACAACAAATGTATCAATAAAGTTTTATTTGATACGATGTGATTCGATTTGATCCAATAAATATCCAAAATACATGATACGATATGAGCTAATTTTATGCGATAATGGTTTGGTAAAACAGCCAAAACTAAAAATGCCCCACCAGTTTAAAAACCAACTCTCATCCAATCGTTCCACGCCTACCATTCCTCCTCAGCTTCACCTATCTTTATGCGTTTGATTAGAATCTAACCTCAACTCCAAAAGCACATTAAACACACCATGCTCATCTTTCACCTCCAAATTGTAATCATCACCATAAATTAAATTCAGCCTCCTTTTTACATTTTTCAACCCGATGCCTTCAGAATACCCACTTTCATCTTTTTTATCTACGAGAGGCTTGTTGTTTTCCACCAAAAAAGTGAGTTTGTAATCCTCAACTTCCAGATGAATATTTATCCAGGGATTTTCGATCTGTTTGCTCAACCCATGCTTAAAACCATTTTCGATGAAAGGGATCAGTAACAGCGGAGCTATCATTTTCCCATTCACCCTGCCCTGCACATCAAAATCAACTTTCAACTCACTTTGATACCGCATCTTTTCCAGTTCCAGGTAATCGCGCAAAAGGTTGATCTCCTTTTCCAGGGGCACACGCGGCACATTGCATTCGTAAAGCATATAGCTGAGCAGATCAGAAAGTTTTACAACCACCTCAGGCGCTTTATCGGATTTATCCAGTGTAAGCGCATAAAGATTGTTGAGCGTGTTAAACAAAAAATGTGGATGTATCTGCGACTTCAGGAATTTTAGTTCCGATTCCAGTTTTTGTTGTAATAGTTCCTGGTTTTGCTTTTGATCGGCCAGCCAGTATTCAAACAGTTTTACCGATGCAAAAAATACCGGCATCACCCAGATATTGAAAAAGGAATACAAATAATTAAAAACCACAGGAAAAAAGCAGTAAATCGCCTTTTGAGCAGGAATAAAGGAATGAGGTACCTCACAAGGAAATAGGCTGCTGATATGTCAATCCATGCAGTAACGGTGTATTGGGTAAGTGCTTTGCTTAGGGTGGTTGACTGGTAGAAAAGCGCATAGATAAACGCGTAAATAAAAATATAGAGCACCCACACCGCTACATGCATCAAGACCCGGTATTTCCGGTAATTCTTCCACCCAAGTACATCCCCCAGTATCACGTTTTGTTTTTGCATATTTCAGGTAATTGAAATCCAAAGATAAGGCAAGTAGTGCACTCCGGCAGAAAAAGTAGTTCTAAAACCCATATCCACCCACAAACAACAACCTAAAACCCACAAACGGCATTTGTTTACATCAAAAGGTTGTGTGATAGTCCTGACTTCACGAGTGTCGAGATAATTTCATTTCAGGGTATTACTGCCCTACTTTAGCACGAAATCTAAAAATACAATACCATGAAAACCAATCTTACAATTCAGAAATTCCAGTTTTTACTTGTTGCAGCAATGCTTTCATCGATTACAGTCTTTGGCCAGCCCGATCTAAGGCATTATCAAATTGATGATACATTTACCCAGGGTGTGGATGTGTATGTTGCCGACATTAACAACGAC
>CAYNDN010000309.1:0-2951 GCA_964395075.1 uncultured Lentimicrobiaceae bacterium
GAAATGGCAGTAGGCCGCGGCCGCACCGATTTGGTGGTCGAATTCAACGGTGATGTTTTTGTGCTCGAACTCAAAATAAAACGCCCGAATATAAACATGGAAAGAGCCTACAAACAGCTTTTCCATTACATCGACCAATTGAACCAGCCGCATGGCTACTTAATCCTTTTTGAATCGAAAACCTCCGAAATCATTTCGTGGGAAGAACGCATCAAATGGACAGAAATCGCTTACGAACAGCACGGGACAACAAAGCAGTTTACAGTTGTTGAGATGTAAAGGGTTTCGTTCCAGAAACCGGATTGTACCATTGCCTAAAAGATTTTTTCAATTGTTGAAATCCCTTGTCTGATAGCTTGATCATCTGTTGCTTTTTTCAAACTTAAGCTACAAAACAACGAGCAATATCGAACCAAATCGTATAATCCCGGCAAAGGCACTATTATCATCTAATTTCCTATTTTTGTTTTTTATGGATAAGATGGGATGCATTAGTTTTTAATTGTTTTAGGATGATACAATTGATGGGGCACTTAAATCGTCAAATTTTTATGTTATTGCTTTTGGTTTGTACCACCATCAGTAGTTGCAAAAACCTGAATGACAGCGATAATTCAAATGATTTTAACCATAAACAGCAACACAGCAAATCAATCCTGCTGAACCCTGAAACGCTACCCCTGCTTGAAAAATATCAGAATGTTCAGTTGCTTCTCGACTCCCTGGAGCGGGCTGAAGTTGATGGAAATTCCACAGCAGCAGTTCGCCTGAAAGTGAAGCTCGGGGACATTCTAAGAGGAGCCGGGAACTATTTCGAAAGCCTTGACTTGCTTAAAAGTGCCCTTGACAGTTCCGGCTATCCTGAAAATAGCCATCACTTTGGTGAAATAAATAATCTTTTGTCGGCCAACTATTACGAACTTTATTTCCACAACAAAAATCACCTGGCCTATCTCGACTCATCTGAAAAATTTGCAGCAAAAGCCCTGAAAATCGCCAAAATCAATGGTGATAAAACACTGGAATCGTCAACACTGAACATACTCGGGGGCATCAACATCCATCGTGGTGTGAATGATTCTGCCGTGCTATTGCTCGAAAAGGCTCTTACGCTCAATCGCATGGTAACATCTGATGAAAACCTTGCCATACTGCATAACCTGGCTTTTGCAAATTATAAATTAAACAGCGTTGATGAAGCCATTAAATATGCAAACCTGTGCCTTATGGCTGCCTCCAATCGCAGCGACATCTTATTTAGCGTACTCTCCAGGGAGATCCTGGCCGGCATTTATGATACCACCGGCGACTCCCTGCTCGCCAGGCAAATGAGAAATGAAGCAAACCAAATTAAAGATAAAAAAGACATCATAGCTCAAGCCTTCATGGTGAAACAACTCTACCTGGCTTACCAAAACCGGCAGGCACAAAAAACATTGCATGTTGCCTACCTCGACCAAGTTTATTTTATCCGCTTAAGCCGTATTCTGATTGCCTTTAGCTCCGTATTAACTGTTATGCTGCTCATTGCCATATACCTGTTCAGGCAAAACAAAAAACTCAGGCAGGCCGACCACAACCTGATGAAAGCCCAACAACTCTCAGATGAACTAATAATTAAAAATGCCGAACTGGAACTGAAAATCAAAGAAGCCGAAGCTAAAGCCATGAAAAAAGAGCTTGACGCAAAAGACGCTGAATTGGCATCCAAACTCATGACGCTGACACAAATGAATCAATTCCTGACTGAGTTGAAATACAAAGTAAAACCCAATTCCAACAATTCAGAAAAAAAACAACCATCCCAACAGCTCATCGAAATAAACCAGGAAATCAATAAGTATCTGGACAATAACATCTGGAAAGAGTTTGAGCTGCTTTATGCCTCGGGCAACAGCAGCTTCATACAGCTCGTAATCGAAAAACAACCCGATCTTACTACAAACGAAAAAAGATTGTGCTATCTCATATTAATGGATCTTTCATCCAAAGAAATCTCACAAGTTTTAAACAAAAGCTACCGCTCGGTTGAGATGGCAAGGCATCGCCTGCGCACAAAACTCTCGCTCGGCCAAAACGAAAAACTGGCCGACTACCTGAAACAAATCGCGAATATGTGATTCCCTCAAAGTTTGACATCTTTACAAAGATTATTGATTAAAAGAACATTGCAAATTTTTGTGAAGCGTTTGTGAAGTATTTTTATAGCCCCGCCTTCTTTTTTTCCGGAAAGGCTTTTTAATTTTATGTCGCATTGCAAACCAAGCCAAATATGAATTTTCGGGGGACCAATAAAAACGTTACAATTTCAACAGAATGTATTTTTATTACCTGTCCTTTATTTGCACAAAAAGCAATAAAACAAGAGGGGCAGCAATACTGGTTCGCCTATTATGAATTCGCCACACCCGAAAAGCTGTACCGGCTTTCGCACATTGCGAAGAAAGACCATGAAATATCTAAAAACCCATAAGCTATGAAACATTTTGAAATGATTCTCTTTGTACTGATTTTCGCCCTCTCCCGAACGCTAATAGCCAGCGAGGTAGTTTATTATCCATCAAACAGCCCCAGTGCGAGTTCCTATTCTTCCAATACCTATACCGAAGAAGGCTGGACAGATATAACCGTATCAGAGACCGGTGAGCTAACAGAAGTAGAAATATCCTACACCTGGGATACTGACTCGTGGCCTCAAGAAGGTTCTTTCCGTATGGAATCGCCAGAAGAAACCACTGTTATTATAGCTTCACACGAAACTGACGGAACTTACACCCATACACTTACTGATTTTGCGGGGGAGAACTTGAACGGCAACTGGAAATTATGGATTTATGACAACGTCGGGGATGGTGGTCACCAGGCGACCAACATTACCCTTACATTCACTTACAGCTTACCACAACCAACAAACCCCAACCCTGCAAATAAGGCAACAGAGCAAGCCATAT
>CAYNDN010000309.1:2961-6309 GCA_964395075.1 uncultured Lentimicrobiaceae bacterium
GGCAGCCTTAGCTGGGATTTTAGCAATGGAACCAATACATACGACCTATGGTTTGGGCCTTCGGGCAATATGAGCAAAGTGGTAGGTGGTGCAGCAGCCGGAGCCGGCGGCAGCTATGCCTATTCCGGTTTGGATTATGCCACAGAATATGAGTGGCAGGTTATAGAGTATCATACAGGCGAAACTATTAATGGTGAAATATGGAGTTTTGAAACAGAAGGCTATTCTGTAGCCACCTATACTTATACAGGGGCAGAGGAGAGCTGGACCGTACCGGCAGGCGTTACAGAAATAAAAGTAAAATCCTGGGGTGCCGGAGGGGCATCCTCCTACGTCAATGGCCTTGACGGAGGTGGAGGCTCAGGTGGATATACCGAAGGACGCTTCACCGTAACGC
Organism: uncultured Lentimicrobiaceae bacterium; assembly: GCA_964395075.1. GTDB lineage: Bacteria > Bacteroidota > Bacteroidia > Bacteroidales > 4484-276 > SABY01. Next base: position 3,359 of record CAYNDN010000309.1, read on the forward strand.
CCGGTCAGCAATTGATCATTGCTGTTGGCGGAGGAGGTGAACACGGATCCCATGATTGGAATGGCGGAAATGGTGGCTGGCCCGGCGGCGGTTATGGCACCATTGCAGAAAATGGTAAAGCCTGTGGTGGGGGTGGTGGCTATTCAGGCGTTTTTATCGGAACCCACAGCCATTCCAATGCATTGATTATTGCCGGTGGCGGCGGTGGCGCAGGAGCCTATTCATACGGCGGTGCCGGTGGTGGCGAAGCCGGAAATGACGGAGGAAATGTCTGGAACAGTGGTACTGCAGGGCATGGTGGCACACAAACAGCCGGTGGCACAGGAACGGAATTTGGCGATGACGGTTCTGCCTTGCAAGGCGGCAATGGCGATCAAAGGGGCACTCAAACCCAAGGTAGCGGCACCGATTATTCCGGCAGCGGTGGCGGTGGCGGCTACTACGGCGGCGAGGGAGGCCAGGACTACAATGGTGGCGGTGGCGGCGGTAGCAGCTACATCAACCCGACCTATGTGATAGGCAGCGGAACGCTGACAACAGGAAATAATGGTATGGACGATAGCGATGGTTCAGCACCCAACTCTTCTGATCCTGACTATATTGCCGGAAATGGTGATGTAGGAAATGGCGCAGGGGCAAATGAGCTTGATGATGCCGGAAACGGCCTTATTGTTATTAAATATGCCGAGCCCATGTCCTATGTATCATCTACTACAGAAACAGCAACTACGGATGATGTCTTTACCAACAGCGAACTCAACCCTGTCATCAGGCTGAAAGTAGTAACATCCGGGCTTATCGATCCAATTTCCGTGAGCTCCATCAACTTCAGCACCAATGGAACCTCAAACACTTCCGACCTCTCCAACGCAGAAGTGTATTATACAACGAACACCACTTTTTCCGATGCCACACAATTTGGCACCGGACACAACAATCCGTCCGGAACGATGACTTTTAGCGGTGATCAGCAATTATCAGCCGGCAATAATTATTTCTGGCTTTGCTATGACATTCCTTCGGATGCCGTTATTGGCAATCTCATAGACGGAACATGCAGCTCCGTAACTGTTGATGGCAGTAGCTATACGCCCGACACAGAAGCACCTGCCGGTTCGCGTACCATTGCGGCCAATATTTTTGCAGGTGGCTCAGGAACTTCAGGCAGCCCCTATCAAATTGCAACAAAAAATCAACTCATAAACGTATCCCAAAACACTGATTATTGGGATAACTACTTCATCCAAACCGCTGACCTCATCTTTAATGAAGATGAAACGCAAGTGGACTGGGATGGTGATGGCTCTCCGGATGGTAGTGAGCCGGACGGATTCTCTCCCATAGGCAACTCCACAACCAAATTTACCGGAGGCTATGATGGCGATGGACATTCCATCGACAATCTCTACATCGACCGAAGCGCAACCGACTATATTGGGCTTTTTGGATACCTCAACAATGCGGATATCGATGGTGTAAACCTTAATGATGTTGACATTACCGGAAATAAACAAACCGGAGCATTGACAGGACGGATTGATTATGGAACCATTGACGATTGTTTTGTTAGCGGCTCGGTATCGGGGGCTGACAATAGCGGCGGCCTTGCCGGTGATATCAGATACAGAAGTGTGGTGAATAATTGTGGTGCAGATGTTAATGTTTATGGTTCAGTGAGTGTTGGCGGTTTTGCCGGCAGGTTATATCATAATGATGACATTGACGATAACAAGCCCCTGATAACTAATTCGTATGCAACAGGTAATGCAACTGCATCATCGAGGAATGTTGGCGGTTTTGTGGGTTGGAATGTAGGTCTGATTTCCCAATGCTTTGCAACGGGTAATGCAACTTGTATGAGTTTTGATTACAGCCGTGTGGGAGGTTTTGCGGGTGCTATAGCATATTACGGCGGAAGCACAGGAAAAATAGATAATTGCTTTAGTTTGGGTGATGTTCAAAAGTGGTGTGGAGATGACAATAACACACACGGCATAGGCGGTTTTGTGGGTGCTTTTTATAGTGGTGGCATTATTACGAATTGTTATTCTGATGGCAGTTTCGCCCTTGGTTCATTTAATGAAAATTCTGGAGGTTTTTGCGGATGGTTTTCCAGTGGTACTTCCGTAGGAAATTATTATAATACAGAGGCCTCTGACTTTGATGACACCAATGCCAACGCAAATCCAATAACCTACCGCGAAATGCAAACGCAGGGCACTTTTGCCGGTTGGGATTTTATGGGAGAAAGCACCAATGGAACGGATAACATCTGGGGAATTAATCCCTTTGATCACGATGGTTTTCCTTTCCTTTCCTGGCAGGGCTATGATCAATTTGCCGTTACTCCAACAGGAAGCGGGACGGAGGCCAGTCCCTATCAAATCTCTACGGTGCCTCATTTATACTGGTTGTCGCAAAATTCGCAGGAATGGGACAAATACTTTGAGCAAAGCACGGATATAGATGCCTCATCAGCAGCTTCCTGGTATGATAATGCCGGATTTTTCCCCATAGGGAACTCAACTACAGGTTTTGCCGGGCATTATGAGGGAAATAACCACTCGGTTAGCAATTTAACCATCGACCGCAGTGAAGTGGATTATAGCAGTGATGGAAACTATGTTGGTCTTTTTGGTGCTACGGATGGTGCTACCATCGAAAACCTAAGCATCACTGATGCGAACATCAGCGGCAATGCCTACGTCGGTGCCCTGGCCGGAAAAACGGCCTCAACCATAGTGCAATACTGCTACAGCACCGGAACTCTACTCGATGGCTCAACTATTGGCGGGTTGATTGGATGGAATGCCTCTTCTTCGGAAATCAAACACTGTTATAATGAAGCGACCATAGATGCACACACCAACGTAGGCGGACTGATTGGCAAAAACGAGGCTGTTGTAGAATATTGCTATAATTCCGCCAATGTGCTTGGTTCTTCAGAATTT
>CAYNDN010000310.1:0-2389 GCA_964395075.1 uncultured Lentimicrobiaceae bacterium
GATCCGCGCTTACCTGTCTGGAGAGGTATTGCTGACCGAGGAGGGCGAAAGCCCGACCGCGTTCAGCCGTAGCGTGCAACTGGCACAACTACAAGCCGAGGCAACCTTCATCAAGAACAGCCTTCAGGATTTGCCGGAGTATCTGGAAAACCTGATCGGAGGCTTGAAGGTCGTACAAGCTCAGGCGCAAGCACAGAAGCCTGCCAGCAAAGAGTCGGAAGGTTCGCCCATCCCACAAGAAGGTGTCGAGCATCGTTTCCTTTTTTAAATGTTTCATATTCCTCATGGCGTTTTGTGGTATCCATAAATCGCTCATAAGCCTTTTTTAGCAACTGGCGTTTAAAATTGATCACAGCTCCGTAATCCACTTTGTCATCAGGAAACCTAAACGGGGTTTTAAGGTCGCTTTTTTCAAGTAATCCCTGTTCTTTCAACACATCCAGATCAATCAGGATGGGATTGCCTGCAAAAATTGAAAAGCACTGGTAGGGAGAGTCGCCATAGCCGGTGTGCCCCATAGGCAGTACCTGCCAGAGTTTCTGGCCTGCTTTTTCTAAGTAATCAACAAATTCGAATGCGTGTTTTCCGAGGGAGCCAATGCCGTAATTTCCGGGGAGTGAGGTAGGGTGGAGGAGTATTCCACTGCTTCTTTGATATTCCATTTCGTATGCTGGTTAAAAAAATAAAAACAAAGAAATAAAAATCAGTGAAAAATTCAGGTGTAAAAAAACTGAAATGCTAATAATATAAAATTAAAAATACCACCGGAACCAAAATCCCTGCAATGGTAAGCCATGCACCGCGCCTGGTGATGCCATTTTTGCCTTTCAGTATAAATAATCCTGATAAGGCCAATAGCACCAAAGCAACGGCATAGGCATCCGAAAACCAGGTCCACCACTTTTTGGGGTTATATTGCAGGTAATTTACTGCGTGGAAAATGGGCCGGCGACTGATCTTTTCGATCTCTCCCTGGCCTGTGTTTACATTCACCAGCATACTCCCGCCATCAATAAAAACTTTGAGGAGGTTGTTGTTGGGGAAGAAATGTTTTTTGTAGCTGTCGCCTTCACCATATTTATCCAACAAATTGATTACCTCTTCTTTGGAAATGTTTCTGTGGATAGGTTCACCATAATTTACGAGGTGATGTGAAACCACATAATTCGGATTCCAGTCGCCAATGTGATTGACGGCAATACCTGAAAGCCCGTATATAACGGTCATGACAAAAAAGAAATATCCGAGGTCGCGGTGAATGGCCCTGTTATATTTTCTCCACTTAAAATTTTTCATAGTTGAATAAAGGTATGAAAAAAGGCCGCGAAATACGACTTCCGGGGCCTTTCGATCAAACAATTTTTTTTCGCTACTTTTTTTCTTTGTACTCTTTTACAATGATGGAGTAGAAAGATAGATGGTCAACACCTTTTTCTTTCATTTGCTCGCGGTATGCTACAATTTGCTCATACTCGTGATCAACATCGCCTTCGTGGTGTTCGTGGCCTTCTTCGCCTCTGTGAATTTTCTTTTCCGATTCGGGATTGTCGGCTTTCAGTTCGTTTTCCCATTCGGTAAGATAGGGTTCATCAATCCTGAGTTCATCCACAACACCTTTCAGTGTAATATCGCTTCCCTCAAGTTCCACATCAAATGCATCGATGTTATCACCGGCTTTAACCTGGATGCGTTCCTCCTCGGTTTCATCTCCGACAATAAACATGCGTTTGCCGCCATGTTGGCATACATGTATGGCTATGCCGTCTACTACTACTTCTTTGCCCACGTAATCCTCGGGATGGGTGAGGAAATCTGCGGTGCTCATCATAACGATTTCCTGATTTTCAGCCTCAGTGGCTTGCTCTCCTGTTTCTTGTGTAGCCGTGTTGCATGCAGCAAAAAAAAGAGCAATCATTGCAAAAAGAAATAACTTTTTAAACATTTTACCTCCCAGTAATTTAAATTTGTGACTTAAATTTGTTTGTTTCTGATAAATGAATTGCAAAAATATATTTTTTAGTTAATCTCTAATTCAGAGCGTTTAAAATTAAATAGTTAAAATCTTACATATTAAAATTGAATGATATCATGGAAGAGCAAGTATTAGGAATTGGTTCAAGGGTGCGGCATCCCGAGTTTGGTGATGGTGTAATTACCCAGGTTTACTCCGATGTTTACGAAATTGTTTTTATGGAGCATGGGTGGCGAAAGCTTACCCGGGCATACAAGGATTTGGAAGTGATTGATGCCATGGAGCCCGATCGGGATATGGTTAGTTACGATCAGGTTGAATCCATGATTGTTAAGGTGCTGAGAAAATATTCTGACTTGCAGGAACTGGTGGAAATGGGCGAAAAATGGACCGGTGGAAAGATGATACTCCAACCCG
>CAYNDN010000310.1:2399-6308 GCA_964395075.1 uncultured Lentimicrobiaceae bacterium
AAATCCCCATCGAAACATTTTTTCATAAAATCGTAATGGTGCGCGATCGCATCAGAGTGATGGAGCAGCGCATCAATAGCAGTAAATTATCTGATGAGGAAAAAGTGAGCCTTCAGCAATACATCACACGAATTTATGGCAGCCTTACCACTTTTAATGTGCTGTTCCAGTATAAATCGGATTATTTTTCGGGAGAGAGGGGTTAATCGCTATGCTTACCGTGTTTTTATGGACGGTTTAAAAATGAAATCCTGAAAAATTTTCAAACTGGTGGCATAAAATTTTTCAGGATTTTGACACAGTTGGTGTTCAAATTATTTGGATCGAGCCCGCTGCCGGAAATCAGTATTTCCGGGGTGTTGATGCTGTACGCATGCGAATAATTTTGTTTCGCCAGGATAACAGGAACAAAATGCCGGGAAAAATTAATGGGACTGCCAGCAGGAAAATGTAACCTGCTCCGTTAAAAACCTGGGAAAAGCTAACATAAAATGCAATTGCAAACCCTGCCAGGGTTAACAAGGCTCCGCCAACAATTTCAATGATCCATCCCACTGCGTAGGCAAAAAATGAAAATGTAAAAAGCGTTAACAAAAACAGAAGGTCGTAAGATGCTTTTGCAGCTTTAATCATCGGGAAACCTTCACCAATCATAAAGGAAACGATTAGTATTAAACCAACAAACCCAAGTAAGCGTGCTGCCCAGCGGTAATTTCTAAAGCTGATCATGGCATTGAATGCTGCCCGGGTATTTTGAAAATCACTTCCCATCATATTTAGTTCAGGTAAAACTTCTGCGGGCTTTTCACTTTATCGTCAAGTATGGCATAATCAAGCACTTCCAACATGGTATCAACATACACAAATTCTACACCTTTGATATATTTTTCGCTGATTTCCTCAATATCTTTTTTATTCTCTGAAGATATGATAATGGTTTTAATACTTGCCCGTTTCGCAGCGAGTATTTTTTCTTTTATTCCGCCCACAGGTAAAACTTTGCCACGCAGCGTAATCTCACCGGTCATGGCGATGCTTGCCCTTACTTTGCGCTGTGTATAAACTGAAGTGAGGCTGGTGAGCATTGTTATTCCCGCCGAAGGCCCGTCTTTAGGTGTAGCTCCCTCCGGAATGTGCATGTGGAGGTTGTATTGCCGGAATAATTTTGGGTCGATGTTAAAATGATGTGCATGCGATTTGAGGTATTCAAAAGCTATTGTAGCCGATTCTTTCATCACATCGCCAAGGTTTCCGGTAATGGTCATGGCACCTTTTCCCGGGCTGAGACTTGTTTCCACAAAAAGAATTTCGCCTCCAACAGGTGTCCAGGCCAGCCCGGTAACCACACCGGCAAACTCATTGCTGATGGCTTTATCTTTTTGAAAATTGGGTGCTCCCAGGATTTTATGCAATTCCTCCTGACTGATTTTCTTTTCGTATTTTTCACCTTCGGCAATATACCTGGCCTTGTTGCGGATGATCTTTGATATTTGTTTTTCAAGCGTCCTTACACCAGATTCGCGTGTGTAATTTTCGATGATTGTTTCGATGGTCTTTTTTGGAAAGCTAAGCTGTTGCCTTTTAACGCCGTGCTCTTTCAACTGGCGCGGAATGAGGTGGTGTTTTGCAATTTCCTGTTTTTCTTCCAAAAGGTAACCATTGATGTCGATGATCTCCATACGGTCGCGCAGGGCAGGATGTATGGTGCTCAACGAGTTGGCTGTTGCCACAAAGAGCACTTTGGAAAGGTCGTACTCCATTTCGAGGAAATTATCGTAAAAGGTGGTGTTTTGTTCAGGGTCGAGTACCTCAAGCAAGGCTGCTGACGGGTCACCGTTAACGGTAGCGCCTGTAACTTTATCAATCTCATCCAGCACAAAAACGGGGTTAGATGACTTTGCCTTTTTTATGCTTTGGATAATTCTTCCGGGGAGTGCCCCAATGTATGTTTTGCGATGGCCCCGAATCTCGGCCTCATCACGAAGTCCACCCAGCGACATACGGATATATTTACGCTCCAAAGCCCGGGCAATAGATTTTCCCAGTGAGGTTTTGCCGACGCCCGGAGGGCCCAGCAGACAAATTATCGGAGACTTCATATCGCCTTTTAATTTGAGTACCGCCAGGTATTCTATGATGCGCTCTTTTACTTTTTCAAGCCCGTAATGATCCTGATCAAGTATTTTCTGTGCATGTTTCAGGTCGAAGTTATCAGTGGTATATTCATTCCAGGGCAGGTCAACCAGGGTTTCGAGATAGTTGAGGTGGATTGAGTAATCCATCGCGTTGGGGTTGATCCGCTGAAGTTTTACCAGTTCTTTTTCAAAAGTTTCAGCTACTTCCTTAGCCCACTTCTTATCCTTTGCTTTTTCGCGCAATTCTTCAACTTCCTGTTGTTGTGAGGTGCCGCCCAATTCTTCCTGAATGGTTTTGAGCTGCTGGTTCAGGATGTAGTCGCGTTGCTGTTTGTCGAGGTCGGTTTTAACTTTATCCTGAATTTCATTTTTCAGTTCCAGCATTTGCAGCTCTTTGCTGAGTGCCGTTAGTACTTTTTTGGCTCTTTCGGTTACCTGGCTTACTTCCAGCAACTTTTGTTTTTCAGGCAATTTGATGTTCAGGTTGCTCGAAACAAAATTGACCAGGAAAACGGTGCTCTCGATGTTTTTGATAGCAAAAGCCGCATCGCTCGGAATATTTGGCGACAGGCGAATAATCTGGGTAGAAAGGTCTTTCAGTGAGGATATCAGTGCCTTGAAGTTGTCGTCTTCGATGTGTTTTTTGTCTGATTCGAAATTGTGTACTCTGCCACGAAAATAGGGTTCATCAGAGGTGATCTCATCGATTTTTATGCGTTTTTTTCCCTGGATTATTGCCGTAGTGTTACCATCGGGCATCTGCAATATCTTCATGATATGTGCCATGGTGCCAATGGTGAAAAGGTCTTCAGATTTTGGATCATCAATATCTGCATCTTTTTGGGCAACAACACCGATGGGTTTTTTTGAGGAGTAAGCTTCCCGGATCAACTGAATGGATTTATCTCTTCCCACTGTAATGGGGATTACCACTCCCGGAAATAAGACGGTGTTGCGTAAAGGAAGTAATGGCAATGATTCCGGAACCTCCTCAGCGTTCATTTGGTCTTCATCTTCCTGCGAAAGCAAAGGGATAAATTCTGTTTCTCCCTCAATGATGTCGCTAAAAAGTTTTGGGTTTAATTCTGGTTGTCCAAACATATTATCCTGGTCTCCTGCGTCATGTTGTCAGTCAGAAACACCGGTTAATAAAACCCGGATCATAGTATTCGTCCGGCTGTTCTGCATAAACGCTTTATTTATAAATATTTATATTTCAGAAAATCATTTTGTTACCGGGCAGTGCAGCAGTTCCAATATGCATTCCAAAGCCTTGCAGGCTGTTAAAATGGCAAAACATGGATTTTACTAAAATCCCTTTTTGGTTTCGGAAACTGCCCTGATGTGCTCAAATATTTTTTTGTCGGCGTCAGTAAACTCCAGGCCTCGCCGGTTCATTACTTTGCTGGCAACAATCATGGCTTTGCTAAGGTTATAGGGTTTGAAACCTGCTGTTCCGCCCCATGAAAAAGATGGGATGAAATTCCGCTGAAATCCTGCACCAAAAACATTACTGCTCACACCAACCACAGTGCCGGTATTAAACATGGTGTTGATACCGCATTTGGAGTGGTCGCCCATGATGAGGCCGCAAAATTGTAATCCTGTTGATACAAATGTATGATTTGGGTAATTCCACAAGCGTACTTCATCGTATGTGTTTTTCAGATTTGATGAGTTGGTGTCGGCACCGAGGTTACACCATTCACCAATCACCGAATTTCCGAGAAATCCATCATGGGCTTTATTTGAGTAGCCCAGGAAAACCACGTTG
>CAYNDN010000311.1:0-6290 GCA_964395075.1 uncultured Lentimicrobiaceae bacterium
AACACATTTCACGCAAAGATCGCTATGTTTTTCGCAAAGAACGCAAAGCTAAAGTGCTCATTATCTATTGTTTGCGGATTTTGCGGTTTCTCTGCAATCTTTGCGTGAACCATTTTCGTCTCTTTTTAGACTTGACTCATGATTTCCCTGGAAAAATCGGCATTCCGCTTCACCGATCATATCTCCCTGCTCAAAATCATGCCTAAACTTTCCACTTAATATTACAGCCGATACTTGGCCTTTGCTCTCTGGATATCTCTTTGCCGGCAAGCAAAAGATCAAGTGTTTTACGCAAGTCAGCGCCGTTTACCGGTTCATCATTTTTGGGGCGGGAATTATCAAACTGTCCGCGATAGACACATTTCACATCACCGTCAAAAACATTAAAATCCGGGGTGCAGGCTGCATCGTAGGCTTTTGCTATTTCCTGGGTTTCATCGTAGAGATAGGGAAATGGAAAGTCGTGCTTATTTGCAAATTCAACCATCTTCTCAGGAGAATCAGCCGGATAATTTTCCACATCGTTGGAGTTGATCATGATAAATGAAATGCCTTTTTCGATGTATTCTTTACCCACTTTAACCAGTTCTTCGATGATGTGAACAACATAGGGGCAATGGTTGCAAATAAAAATCACCACTGTACCTTTGTCTGATTTTAATTCACCGAGCGATTCATATTTCCCCGAAATTGGATTGGGAAGTTTAAAATCAGGGGCTTTGAAGCCCAATGGAATTTGTGTTGTTGGAGTTGCTGCCATAGTATTTAAATTTTCCTCTGAAACGTCCTCAAGAAGTATTTGTTCAGGTTCGTTTTGAAATGGAGGAAATCTGTCTTATCTTTAGATCGAAACACAAAACCTTAACCCAATGAAAACAATTTTACTGCTATTCGTGTCGATAATTCATTTATCAGCTATTGGACAAATCCCTCAAACATGGTGCTCACGAGGAGTGGGCGGAGGTGGGGCGTTATTTTCACCCACCATAAACCCCTCAAATCCAAATGAATTTTATGTGGCCTGCGATATGAGCGAATTATTTCATTCCACTGATTTTGGTTTGAGCTACAGCAATGTGAATTTCAGAGAAGTTGTCGCGTTTAACCCCACAAAAGTCTGGTTTACCAATGTTACCGGATTGCTATATTGCATCAATAATCGGACAGGAGTTTTCCAGGTTTCAAAAAGTTTGGATAATGGCCAAACCTGGGATAATGTTGAAGGCATGATGCCGTGGGAGGAGGTATATGCACTTTTTGTAGATTATCATAATCCGGATATTCTGGTAACAAATTTCTGGAGCAGTATCCTGTTTTCAGATGATGGTGGGGGAAATTTTATCACAATTCATGATACGGACATTGGGCAGGGAGCACATCTTGCCGGCGTATTTTTTGATTTACCGGATATTTTCATTGGATTGAATGAAGGCCTGCTGGTTTCTCACGATTCAGGAAACACATTTGATTTTGAGGAAATTCCCGGAATGGCAGAAGGCCAGGGTTTTTATTCGTTTACCGGAGCAAAACAAAACGACACCATCAGACTGATGGGAACAACCATTGAGGTTTCGGATTTCTGGAATGGCATGCCGGCAACCGAATGGTGGGAGGCGGTGGATGACGTTTACCGGTTGGATTATGGAATTTCTGATTGGCAATCGGTGGGTGAAACCATCAATTGGGGCTGGGATTTTCCGATGCTGATCAGTATGGCTGAAAACGACATCCACACCGCTTATCTGGGCGGAAGCATGGCCTGGGAGTTTCCAACCATTTTAAAAACTTGCAACGGTGGCGAAAACTGGCAACACGTCTTTCTCACCGACAACAATCAGAACATTACCACCGGCTGGGCAGGCTACCAGGGCGACCACCACTGGTGGTACCCCGGAGCGGTTTTGGGAATTGATGTGGCCCGATTTAATGCTGATACGATAATCTTCAGTGATATGGGCGTGATTCATAAATCTGCTGATGGCGGACAAAGCTGGACACAGGCTTATACTTCGCCACAGGACCAACATCCCGCCGGAAGCCCTACCCCAAAAAATCAGGACTATCACAGCATCGGTATCGAAAACACCAGTGTGTGGTGCCTCAACTGGCATGATGAAGAAAATATGTTTGCCGGATTTTCTGATATCAACGGATTGCGAAGCGAAGATGGCGGCGAAAGCTGGGGTTTTGATTTTAGCGGTCACAATCAAAACACCATGTACTGGATGGTAAAACATCCGGCAAACGAGAATATTTATGCAGCCACTTCCACGATTCACGATATTTATCAGAGCCATCGGTTGCGGGATGCTGAAATTGAATATCCCGGTTCAGGAGGCACGGTAATTTATTCAGAAGATGGTGGGGCTAACTGGCAATTGATGCATGATTTTGAAATGCCTGTTTACTGGGTAGCAACTGACCCGAATAACCCCGAAGTGTTATATGCAAGTGTCATCAATCACGCAGCCGGGTTTGGTGGAATATGGTTTACAGAAAATCTGTCAGCAGGAGAAAATTCACAATGGGAAAAGATTGTGAACCCAACCCGAACTCAGGGGCATCCGGCATCCATAATTGTTTTGAACGATGGCAAAGTGTTGACTTCCTGGTCGGCACGGCGAAATACAGCAGGGCAATTCACCAATAGCTCAGGGGTTTTTCTGTACGATCCATCCACGAATGATTGGGAAGATTTATCTCATCCCAATATGGTTTACTGGACAAAAGATGTGGTTGTTGATCCAAATGATTCCGATCAGAACACCTGGTATGCCGGCGTTTTCAGTGGCTGGGGCGGTCCTCCAAACGATCTTGGTGGATTATACAAAACCACCGATCGAGGTCAAAGCTGGACACGAATATGGGAAACCCACAGGGTTGAATCCTGCAGTTTTAATCCACAAAATCCTGATCAGCTTTACGTAACTACAGAAACGGAAGGGCTTTGGTTTTCGAATAATATCAACGAACCTGAGCCCGATTTCGAGCTTGTGGATAGCTACAACTTTATGCATCCACTCCGGGTTTTCTTTAATCCGTTCAATCAAAATGAAGTTTGGGTTGCCAGTTTTGGTAACGGCCTGAAAGTGGGAAATACTGCCGCATTACCTCCTCAGCAAATCCTCAATATTAAAGAGGGATGGAGTGGTGTGTCCTCCTTTATCGAACCCGAAAATCCTGAACTTATAAGCCTCTTTGAGCCTTTGGGTAACGATTTGGAAATTTTGTATAACCAGCAGGGAATCTATTGGCCGGCAGCAAATCTTAACACCCTCGAATCCTGGAATTCAAATACAGGATATATTATTAAAACAACAACGGAAAGTACCCTCACTATTTCAGGTGCTGAGGTTACGAATCCTTCAATACAAATTTTTGAAGGGTGGAACCTCATACCGGTTTTATCCGGTGAAAGCCTGACTGTTGAAACAGTGCTGGGAGAAAATATAGATAACGTTGAACTGATTAAAGAGATAGCCGGGAGCAATGTCTATTGGCCGGAGATGGGAGTATATAGTTTGCAGATATTGGAACCGGGAACAGCATACTTTTTGCTTGCCGGCGAGGATTTTATCCTGGAATTTGAATAAACATCAATGGTTATAGCTATCATGATCAGCTAATCATTTTTCTTGATAAATGAAGCTGTGATTTAACCTATTGTGGTTTTGGGTTTTGTTGAAATGAATTTAGTCTGAGTACGCCATCATCTAAGCTTATGAGGGGGTTTCACGAATTAAAGACAGAATTATAATCAATTTAAAATCTGCTGTTTTGATCATCAAATTGAACGCCTGCCCGCCGTAATACGATCAAAGTGGGAATTAATGAAATTGATCTCCTACCGTGGCAGGGGAAATAATTCGATAAATTAGAGTACATAAAATCCGCAAGGATTTTTATTAGATCAATATTTTGTGATGATCCGGAACTTATCGCACCACTCAAAAGAATGATTTAAAATTCGTTTAATTCGATGATGATAAAGAACCCGCTTGCGGATTCGTGGGAGTAATTCGATGATATTTTTTCTGATGATAACAATTTGTTATCGTGCCAAATACTGGACTGAAAAAATTACAAAAGCAGTATAGAGGTTAATTTTGCACAGCAGATTTTTTTTGCCCACAAAAATTTACATCATAGTTTTAAATGATTAATTTTGAGCTAACAAAATGCACGTGTTATGAAAAAGATATTGTTTTTAATTTTTATATTTCAAATTGCTGCGCTTCAAACTTTTTCTCAATCCATTGGTTATTCAAGGCTTACCAACGGTCTGGATGACCCCACCTGGGAAACAGGCCGATCAGATTTCTGCAACGACGACATCAACATGGACGGACACCCGGATATCCTTACCATTGGCGATCATGGTTCTCCACTCATCAACTGCAACCAGCACGGAATATGCATTTGGCTGGGCGATGGCACAGGGAGTTTTTCGAATGTCATGAGCGGAGATTTTGGCTATGGCGGCATCTGTGCGGGAGATGTGAATGGTGACGGGTTTAAAGATGTGGGCTACGGCATGCATCACAATTATTCTTCAACCGATTTTGGGGATCAGTTGCTGGAAGTGGCACTGGGTGATGGAACCGGACAAAACTGGACTCCCTGGGATGATGGCCTCGGCGAGAATGGAGAACTGTGGGGCATGTTCGGAACGGATTTTGGCGATGTGGACAACGACGGTGATTTGGACCTGGTGAGCAACAACTTTGGCGAAACTGCGGGCGTCCGCGTTTATCTGAACAATGGCGATGGCACGTGGACACAAAGCTTTGTTTTCCCCGACGGGAACTCATGCCTGTGTGTTCAGTTCAGCGATTTTGACAATGATGGTTTTCTGGATTTTATTGTTGCCCACGAGAATGGTTCACTTTTTTTTGGTGATGGAACCGGTAATTTTGTGAGCAAAGAAACCGGATTACCTGCACTTCCTGAATTTATGCCACGGCGTGGAATTTCTGCAGCCGATGTTGATAATGACGGAGATGCAGAAATCGCTATCCTTAGCCCGAATTTTGGTGTAAGGGTTTATGATTGGAATACAGAATTTGAAGAATGGATAAATTTATCAACTGGCCTGCCTGATCTTGGTAATTTCAGTTTTACTGATTTGATTGATTTAAATGGCAACGGAAATGTTGACCTCATCGGAATAGAAAATGAAAATATTTCCGTTTGGCTTGGCGATGGAAATTTTAACTGGCAATTTAATACCCAGTTTTCGCTTGGTGAACCTGTTACGCCCAGGGCCTTTCGCGTAGCCGGTGACCTCGATCACAATGGCAGGCCTGACATCGTTACCCTGGGCGAAACCGGCGAATGGCCAAGTGATCAGAATATCCTTTTTGTTTTTAAAGAAGACACGCCCGCTGAAAATCTTTCTGTCAATCCTGTTTTTCCAAAAGGCGGGGAAAATTTCTATCCCGGCTCGCTACGCTTTATCGAATGGCAATCGGAAGTACCTGGTGATGAAATCAGCACTGTGGATATCGAAATCTCAGCTTATGGCCCGGATGGCCCCTGGTGGGTGCTGGCTGATAATATTCCCAATAACGGTAAACATCAATGGACGGTACCGGAATTTGGTTCATCTGAGGTGTACCTCAAACTATCGGTTCAGCAGGGTGCCGAAACTGTTGAAACCACTACTCCTGATGCATTCAATATCTTTGGAACACCCACATCAGTCAACAATGCAAAACCAAGCCGGAACGCTTATATTTATCCAAACCCGGGCGGTAACACTGTTTTTATCTGCAACCACAAATCCGTTCGAAATCTCAGCTTTTCTGATATATCAGGATATGTTCTCCTGGAAATCAGTCAACCCGATCATAAACTCAATTTGTCGCATCTACAAAGCGGAGTTTACTTTTACCGTTATTTGGATGTTAACGGAAATACAAAAACCGGGAAATGGGTGAAATATTTATCAACACCATAAAACGTATTTCCTTAATGTAAACATTTAATCAAAACATTTTCAATATGAAATCAATCCTGATGCTTCTTGCGCTGCTGTTCCTGTTTCTAATCTCTCCAGCCCAACTTTCCTATCAACGCCTCACAAACGGCCTGGACGAACCCTATTTCGAAGGCGGCCGCACAGATTTCTGTATGGATGATATCAATATGGACGGCCATGTGGATATCCTCACCATTGGCGATCATGGATCTCCCTTTGTCGGGACTAATCAACACGGTATTTGTATTTGGTTTGGCGATGACCAGGGAAATTTCGAGAACCACCAGTTTGGTGATTTTGGGTATGGCGG
>CAYNDN010000312.1:0-6264 GCA_964395075.1 uncultured Lentimicrobiaceae bacterium
GCACCCCGGTTTTCCATGCAAGAAAGTTCAGATTTGTGATTTCGGATTTTGAGAATCTTTTGGTGTTCAAATCATATACAGCCTGGTTATTGGCTTCCAGGATGAGGGGATTCATGGGTGTTTGTGTGGTGTAAATTCCAACCACTCCTGAGATCACCGAAATCGAAATTTCAGATGATCCGGCGATGTTTTTTGTATAAAAGGAAGTTCCCATCACTTCCACTTTTATCTCACCGAGATTCACTTCAAATGGCTGTTCAATATTATGTTCCACTTCGAAAAAGGCCTCACCGGTAACTTTGGTCGCACGACTGTTTCCTGTAAATGATTCGGGATAAATTATTTCGGAGCCTTCATTCAGGAAAACCCTGGAAGCATCAGGAAGCATGAGCGGACTTTCGATCTTGGTTTGAGCCAGATAGATAATTTGTCCGGGTTGTTCATTTTGTTGCATAAAAAAATACAGGCTGATCAGGATCAGCAATGCAGCCGCAATCCCTGATAAATAATGCAGTTTTCGGATTTTGGTTTTTGGGTGTCTTCGATTATTATGGATGCGGTTATGTACTTTCTGCCTTGCTGCTGATTTGTCGAATTGTACATCCGGGTGTTCCGGTTCGAAACTCCATATCTTCTCAAACTCATTAAAATATTGCAGGTTTTCGGGTGATTCATGCAGCCAGTCTTCAAGGATGGCCTTATCCTGCTGATTTATTTCATCCGCCAGGTACCTAACGATCAGCTTATCATATTTAAGATGTTGGTTTCCCATCATACAAGAAATTTATTATCTTAATTTAGTTGACAAATAACAAGCCCTCTACCCTTACTTCATTGTTGGTTTTTTATTCATTAAAAAGTTAACGATGATATCACGACGAGCAACTGCAAAAATAATGGCAGGTATCCCTTCAGCTTCCGGCGAATTTCCTTCAATGCCCTTGAAAGATGCACCTCCACTGTTCTTACTGAAATAGACATTCGCTCTCCAATTTCTGCATAGTTCAGACCTTCCTTGCGGCTTAGCCGAAAAACCTTCCTCCGCTTTTCGGGCATTTTAGCCACTATTGATTCATACCTTGCAAACAGTTCCTCCTCTTCAAGTAATCCGGGATCCCGTGAAAAAGTATTTGTATTTGATTTTACATAATCGATGTGCGCGCGTTTAAACTGCTGATGTGTTTTGTAATTAAGTGCCCTGTTAACAACAGATTTAAAGAGATAGGCAGCTACGGATTTATCGATTGCAATTTCACTGCGCCTCTCCCAAAGATGTACAAAAAGGTCCTGAACGATCTCTTCTGCCTCGTGGCGATCGGGCAGATATCTCAGGCAGGTCCGGCACAAGGGATCATAATATTCATCAAACAATTTACTGAATATTTTGCTGTTGCCTGCTTTCAGGCCATCAATGTATTTGGTTTGTTTTTCGTCCATTATTGCATGGGTTCAAACAGAAATATTCGATCCGGAATTTACCCTATGACCTGGTTAAAAGATAACAGACAAATAAAACGAGGTTTACCCTTATTCCGTCTGAAAATAAATATAAAATCTTGCATTACGACCAATTCCACAAGGCTCAAATATTGAACAGTATTTGATGTCCTCTGTTTTTCATAACGGTGGTTGTATCGGATTTTTCTGAAAAATATCACCATCATCAACGGCCAATCAACATTTTTGTGAAAATCACGAAAGGTTCTTTAAACAGGTAAGTTTAACCAATAACTCCAAACCCATGTCGGAAATAAAAACAAGACCAACTGATGCAAGTGTTGAAGAATTCCTGAACAAAGTTGAGGATGATAAAAAACGTGCTGATGCCTTTAGGCTTTTGGAAATCTTTAAAAAGGTAACCGGCAAAAAACCGGTTATGTGGGGAGACAGTATCGTAGGTTTTGGCACCTACACCTACAAGTATGCAAACGGCAAGGAACTGGAGTGGATGGAATGCGGTTTTTCGCCCCGCAAGCAAAACCTGACTGTTTACATCATGACAGGCTTTGATGGATTTGGCGAAACACTTAGTAAACTCGGGAAACACAAAACCGGAAAATCCTGCCTTTACATCAAAAGACTGGAAGATATCGATCAGGCTGTTTTGGAAAAGATGATTGCAGAATCTGTAGCCTGGTTCAGAAATCGGAAGGCATAAAAAAACCCGGACTTTAAAAAATCCGGGTCTTCATGGCAATTAGAATATTTTTATCCCTGGAGGGTAAATTTGATCGGCATGTTAAACTGCACACGTACAGGCTTACCACGCTGCATACCGGCATTCCATTTCGGCATGCCTTCTATTACACGGACAGCTTCCTCGTCACAACCACCGCCAATACCACGAAGTATCCTGATGTCAGTAACTTCACCATTTGTTTCCACAACAAATGTTACATAAACAGTTCCCTGAATTCCTGACTCACGCGCCATTTGCGGATAATTGATGTTTTCCTGCAGGTACTTCATCCTGGCAGCATCGCCACCCGGGAATGAAGGCATGGACTCAACCACCGTAAAGATTTCCATTTCCACTACTTCCTCTTCCTCTTCCACAATGGGAATAAAGTCCTCGACTATGGTTTCCTGGTCGGCCTCCACATCAATGTCGATATCGTCTTCAACTTCCACATCATCCTCCACAATGTTGATTACAGTAACTTGTTTCGGTGGGGGTGGTGGGGGCGGTTTAACTTCCTGTTTGGTAATTGGGATTATTTCTTCAGGTGTATCATCAACCTGTATCTGAATGTCGAGAACTGAGGTGCGCTCATAAGTTTTGTAATTGAAAGCAAGCAACACAACTCCCAGTGCCAAAATCAGACCGATCTGCAGGTAAATACCTTTTTTACTCTCAAGATCAGCTTTTTTACTTTTTTTCGGTTCCATGTGATTTGATCCGGTTTGGTTTATACTTTAATCTTAACGATAGCCAGCGAAGGCTTATTGTTTTATTAACTAAATACTTAGTTATAGTTTATTTTTATCTCAAAATTAAATTAAATCCTTGTATGCTGCTGCATCCAGAAGATCATTAAGTTCTGCTGTATCAGATATTTTAACCTTAATTATCCATCCGTCTCCGTAAGGATCGCTATTAACAATTTCCGGGCTTTGTTCCAGCTTCTCGTTAAACTCAACCACCTCACCACTAACGGGCATAAACATATCCGAAACAGTTTTTACCGCCTCAATGGTTCCGAATGTTTCTTCCTTATCAAGGGTTTCGCCTTCGGTTTCCACTTCAATAAAAACAATGTCGCCGAGTTCGTTCTGGGCATAATCTGTAATTCCAATAACTGCCACATCGCCGTCAACCTTTATCCATTCATGGTCTTTTGTGTACTTTAAAGTATCTGGTATATTCATTTTTTTACTATTTAAAATTGTTGTGCAAATGTAAAACTTTTTTAATACAATCTATTTTGAATCTGACTAAATTCTCCAATCAGTATGCATTGATTAAACCACTTATTTGCAAATAATTAAAACTGAGTTAGTGGTTTTGCAGGCATTCTATTTTCCTGATTTTTTGTGCTTGAGATACATTTGATGAATCAACCCGTCGGCGAGCCCGATTTTTGGGACCAGCAAACTGTCGGCCGATATGGCCTTTAGGATAAAGACGAACACCTGTGCTGCCGGAACGATAACATCGGCACGGTCAGGCCTGAGCCCCATTTCTTTTATACGCTGCCGGAGGGTGAAACTTTTTAAGTGTTTGTAAGCATATTGAAGTTTTTCAAAATCCAGCACGCCCCTCACAGGATCGCCATAAATCTTATTTATTTTGTTGATGTTGCCCCCTGATCCGATTACGTTGAACCGGCCAAAATCCTCTTTGAACTCTTTGAGCCAATCATTGAGGCTTTCCCACTCTTTCTTTGGCACTTTCCCACTCAAAATTCTCAGGGTCCCGATTTTGAAGGATCTGGCATCCAGAACTTCATTTTTTGATATTACGGATATTTCTGTACTGCCACCACCCAGGTCAATATACATGGTCTTGGTCCTGTTGGAAGGAAAAGCAAAACCGTTTGAGGACCTGATTATCTCTGCCTCTTCAAGTCCGTCAACAATTCTGATTTTTAGCCCGGTTTCCTTTTGGACTTGTTTGATGATTTCGGGGCCGTTTTCAGCTTCGCGCATGGCCGCAGTTGCGCAGGCTGTATAATCCACAGGATTGTATACCTCAAGTAAAAGCTTGAATGCCTTCATGGTTTTCACCAGGTTTTCTGAACGCTTTTTGGAAATAACATTGTTTTTGTAAACATCTTTCCCGAGTCGGATAGGTATCCTGATGAGGGTGGCTTTTTCAACCCTTACATGCCCTGATTTCTCAAAAGCATTGGCAAACAACAAGCGAACTGCGTTTGACCCGATATCAATTGCTCCGAATATCATCCAATTGTAGTTTCAATGAAGCAACAAAGAAAAATTATTTCGAGGGATTTTCCTAATCGAATACTTAGAAACTTAAACTATTCACTAAACCATTATTTTCAAATGAATACGAACAAATTTTTTACGCTTTTGGCCCTTATGGGCTTATCTTTTATGCTGGTCATCTCAGCATGTAATAAGGATGATGACGACGACAATCCTAATCCCGGAGACCAAAGCAAAACCCCGGCACTAGAGGAGAAGGCCGATTTAGTTTCAGTTCCCCAGGCCATGATGGAATCCTCTGATCCTAAAGCACAGGAAGCTGTCACTATGGTAGGATTAATGAGTTCAATGACAAGCTACTTCAACTATTTTCAACCGCCGGAAGGAGCTACACAGGTTGGCACCAAATCCACCAACGAAAGCTGGACCTGGTTTGATGGCGAGTATTATTGGTATTACACCTATACTGAAACCGGCACTAAGTATTATTGGGAAATTAAAATTGGCCTGAGCGAATCTGAATATTTTGATTTTATTGTTGCCGAGGAAGCCATGGACGGACAGTCAGGAAGTATTAAAATATTTGGTTCTACTACCATTTTTGTGGGTAAATTCTTCTTTGCTGATTAGTGTTTGTTTTCAAAAAGTTGGCAGTCAGCAGTATCCAGTAGGCAGTGATTGTGGAAAAATGGGTAGCTAAAAAAGTCTATGGAGTTTTTATTAAAAAGGTCTTCTAAAAGGCATAACCACTGCAGACTGCCGACTGCGGACTGCCAACTTTATGTGTGTTTTTCTGTAAGATCTTCCACAAAATTTGCAGTAGTTCCGATAATTTAATGTCCTCCTATGAATAATTCCCGGCCTTTGCTGCACTTCTCCATTCAAAGGGAAAGATTAATTTAGCACATCAATACAATGTTTATGAAAACCAAATTACACTTCCGGCCTCATCATAAATTTCCGGTTGTAAGTATTTACAAACGTGTAAACACGGTTTTATCTCTGATTTTTTGTGATTTCAAGGTTTTTACGGGAAAAGAGAAATAAAGTTAATTGTGATTATGTTGATAAGTTACCGCCAATGCAAACAAAAGAAAGTGCATTATATAACACATAGCACATGGATTTATGAATATCCCAACTTGGACAAGCCAAAACCAAAAAAGGAGTTACATTTAAAGCATCTAGCATGTTTTATATTTTTACAAATAAAAGAGCAATGTTATGCACTTTGACGATTTAATCAATACAATAAAAGAACGCAGAGAAAACTTAAACGTTAACCAGGAAAACCTTGCAAAAATCTCAGGAGTTGGGTTAAGAACACTAAAGCAATTTGAAAGTGGTAAAGGCAATCCTACTATACTGACTATTCAGAAATTAGCAGATGTATTAGGGTTGGAAGTTTGTTTAAAGGTTAAAACAGAAATAACAAATGAGAAAGGCAAAAATACTTTATAAAAACCAACAAGCAGGCACGTTAATCCAGCATGATAATGGTTCTTTTACCTTTAAATATAAAAATTCATGGATAAATGACAAAACCCAACCTGCTATTAGTTTAACATTGCCAAAATCTCAACAAGAATATCATTCAGATTTTTTATTTCCTTTTTTTTATAATATGCTACCCGAGGGGTCAAACAAACAGCTCGTTTGTAAGCTTAACAGGTTAGATTTAAACGATTATTTTGGCTTACTTCTTACAACGGCAAAGCATGATAATATCGGAGCAGTAAAAGTTATTAAAATAGAATAATAGTATGATCTTGAATAAAATTAAATATTGTCCAGGTACTTTAGCTAAGGGTCATACAACTTATAGCAGAGCATGTTTGTCGAAAGTATTTAAAGGCAGAAAAGTGAATCACATAT
>CAYNDN010000313.1:0-6254 GCA_964395075.1 uncultured Lentimicrobiaceae bacterium
ATTACACTTGTTGACGGCTTGGTTGTGCTGGGTGGTGGATTATCCGGAGCACACCCATTGTTTTTACAGCAGATGGTGAATGAAATGAACCACAAGTTTGAAACTCCCGGTGGTGGCAGGCTTTCAAGGTTGGAGATCAAAGTATTTAACCTCGAAAGTGAGAAGGAGCTTAAAAAGTTCCTCACCGGCAATAAGCAGGAAATCACAGTTCCCTTTAGTGATACAAAGATAAATTATGATCCGCTAAAAAGAATTGGGGTAGGCATCTCAAAATTAGGTACTTCAAAAGCTACATCCATTGGTGCCTGTGCCTTCGCATTAAATCAACTTGATAAGAAGAATTAAGGGTAAGGGGGAAGGCGTTAGAAAGTTAATTTCATAAAAATTTTATGAAACCGGGATTCCGAATAACTTCACCCCCAACTTGGACAAGCCAAAACCAAACAGGGAATGACAATCGAAAAGATTTTATCCGGTTTTGGTTTGTCCAAGTTGTAAAGCAAAATTTTTAATTGAGTAATATTAAATTTTCGTCCCTGCTTTCATTATCACATCTAATTGAATTTTAAAGCATTAAAAATTTTGCAAGTTTCTAAAATTTATTAAATTTTCCGGGTTAAGTTCATTACTCATTTACAACATCTCATTGGCCAGGTTGGCCAAATCAGACCTTTCTCCTTTTTCGAGGCGAACATGTGCATATAATTCATGATGCTTAATACGATCGATAAGGTAAGAGAGGCCGTTACTTTGAGAATCCAGATAAGGCGTATCGATTTGGTAAATGTCCCCTGTAAAAACAATCTTAGTGCCCTCACCGGCGCGGGTGATGATGGTCTTTACCTCGTGAGGTGTGAGGTTCTGCGCTTCATCCACAATAAAGAAAACATTGGAGATGCTGCGTCCGCGAATATAGGCCAGTGGTTGTATCAGCAATTTTTCAGTATCAATGGCAGCCGAAATATTCTGGTACTCTTTGTCATGCTCGCCATATTGATTCTGGATAAATTTCAGGTTATCGTAGAGTGGTTGCATGTATGGATCGATTTTGGATTTGGCATCTCCCGGAAGGAAACCAATATCCTTATTGCTCAGCGGTACGATTGGCCTCGCCAGGTAAATTTGTTTGTAACTCCTGCGCTGGTCCCACGCTCCGGCAAGTGCAAGCAATGTTTTTCCGGTCCCTGCAATTCCCTGTAGCGAGAGCAGTTTGATATGTGGATTGGTGATAGCGTGTAAAGCAAAAACCTGTTCGGCATTTCGGGGTGTGATTTTGGATGTTGGATGTTTATCAAGCCGTTCGATGAGTTGGTTGCGCGGATTGTAATATCCCAGAGCCGATGCATTGGCACTTTGAAGGATAAAATACTGGTTGGGTTGGGGTGTGTCCAAACCCAGTTCATCAACTTCGCAAACTCCTTCCTTGTAAAGTTTATTAATGCCCTCCTGGTCAACTTCTTCATAGCGCGAAATTCCGGAGTAAAGTGAATCAACGTTCTCTATCTTTCCGGTCAGGAAATCCTCGGCTGTAAGCCCAAGGGCTTTGGCTTTGATGCGTAAATTCACATCTTTGGTAACCATAACAACCTTACGGTCGGGATACTCCTTTTTGATAGCCAGTGCAGCATTCAGGATTTTATGATCACCCTTGCGTTCTCCAAAAACATATTCAGCATTCACCGGCAGACTTCCATTGCCGGGCATTACCACCTTAAATTTCCCTTTGTTGCCGTTTTCCAGTGGAATCCAGCTTTGCAGTGATGCGTTATCCGAAAGCCGGTCCATGATGCGGATAAACTCCCTGGCCTCGAAGTTGATGGTGTCGTTGCCTTTTTTAAACTGGTCGAGTTCTTCCAGTACGGTAATGGGAATGGCCACATCGTTATCCTCAAAACTGTTGAGCGAGTTATGGTTGTAGAGGATTACGGAGGTATCCAACACAAAAATCTTTTTCGCCCCTTTTAACTTGGTAGTTGAGGGTTTGGCTATCTGTTGCTGAACCTGTGGTGAAACAAGTTTAGCCTTGGTTCTGGGAATTTTTGGTTTGGGAGCCTCCTCCTTGATCTCAACAACTTTTTTTAGCGGCTGGGTGGGGTCGGCAGGTAAAATAGTGGCATCCTCGGCCTGTTGCTTTTTTACGCGGGTTTTCCGGGTTGCTGTCGTTTTTTTGGTTGTTGCTGTCTTTCTTGCTTTGACGCCTGCTAATTTTAACGCTGGTTTTTTTGTTGTACTTTTTTTTGGGGTAGTCGATTTTGTTTTAGCTACAGTTTTTCTTGCGGACTCTGCAGGTTCAGCAGCATTTTTTGATTTGGATGATGCTTTTCTTGTGGCTGATTTCTTTGCTGTAGTGGACGATTTGGTGCTGGCAACTGTTTTCCTTGATTTGCTCCCGGGCTTTTCTTCCACAGGACTTTCTATTACTTCATTGGTTTCAATTTCAGGACTTTTAACTTTGGGTTTGGTCGTTTTTCTCGTGGAAGCCTTTTCTGTAGTTGTGGTTCTTTTTGCCATATTTACTCCTCAAAAATTTTCGATAAAAGTATTATGAATACAACGCACAGACATGACAATCCGCAATGAAAAACCAAAAAACTTATCAAACAGTGTTGATAAATTTCGATAGTATCCAACCTGTGCCTAAAATCATAAAGTAAAATTGCTTCGACCCAAATTGGACAAGCCAAAACCAAAGAGGGAATTAATTTTTATAGCATGCAACATGTTTTGGCTTATCCAGATTTTCAGGCAAAAAACCGCTGATCATCTTAAAATAAATGGCACTATTGTAGCGATTACTCCGGTAAATATCACAACCATAATAAAAAGGTTATACCTCATGTTGTAATTCCCAAGAAGTGTGATGTCATAATATTTATCTACCTCCTTGTCCCTGTACATTTCCATAAGTCCGTTAAGTAATTTTTCACGGGTTTGTTTGCCTTTCAATAACCCAATGACCACCACAATATTAACCAGAACGATTAATCCTACAAACACAAACATCACAATGAGCATGGCATTATCGGTACGGGATTCTTCCGACATTCCCGAATTTATTGCCAGGGTTATCAGGTTGAGCAGGATTGATGTTAAAATGAAGATGATGTCGGTGCGTGTGTTTTGTTGAAGTTCCGTTGTGATGTGTTTATGAACATGTTCAATCATAATTTTATTCCTCCATTTTTATTTAACTTGTGACCTTTCAAATATAGTTAATTTTTTGATTTGGTGTTTCAATCTTAAAACGGCGACAAATAGTAGCCCTGCTCATGAACAGTTTCGTTGGGAAAGGCATAAATCAGCATGCTGGGTGTGCCAAATGCCGGCGAATGAAACGGGTCAAGTTGGTTTGCCTTTTTTGCATAGTTTTCACCGCCCTCTGTGTTTCCGGTGTAATTTTCTACCATGGCTAGTTTGCTGTAAGCCCAGGCTTTCATAGGGTTGCACGGTTCAGGTGTTGAGTTCAAATATGCCTCAAAATGGGTTTTGATGATTGGGTGGACAGAATCAAGGACTGGTGGATTTTGCATGGCCATCATCAGGTAATATCTTCCCATATCAAGCAGGCACGTATTTTTAGCCGGATCAATTTCCATGGCATTGTTGTAACATGCCTCAGCATGATCAATTTGATCGTAAAAAAGATAAACACGCCCCAATGCCTCATGGGCATCCGGATTATTGGGGGCCTTATCCAGCATGCTGGTCCAGAATTCAATATAATCGGTGTCTTCAGGCATGAGTATTTCACGGGCTTTTGCCCCGGCAACCAAATCGGTGCTTTCGAGCATTGCTGCGTAGCTCTCTGCCTTTTCCTTGTTGCCACCATTGCCTTCAGGTAAACCACCATAAAATTCTACCAGTGTAATTATCCCCTCGGTGTAGGAGTTGTCCAGCTCGAACGTTTTGTTGAAAACAGATTCCATTTCCTCCAACGAAGTTTTAAAATCACCTTTGCCAAATTTCAGGTTCATGTAAAAATTCAGGGTAACGAGGTTCCCTTTATAGTTAAGGAATTTGGTATTTTCCGGTACCAGGCCAATAGCTTTATCAATGTAGCCCAATGCCTCAGTAACACTGTTTTCCAGATTCTGCGGATCCGATAAACCTACATGGTGTGTTGCCCTGCTCAGTTCATACCAGGCCATAGCATTATCCGGCTGTTCAGTGGTGTATTGCTGGAGCATCAGTTTAGCCTCATCGGCCTTGCCGTTCATCCTCAATTCCCACGCATTTGCAGCCATATCACCTGTATCATCGTTCTGCTCAGCCTTGCAGGAAATTTGCACCAAACAAAGTGTAAACATGGCCAGAATCAACAAATTAAGAATGGAAACTTTTGTAATTGTTTCTGCTTTTTTCATGATTTTTCCTCCTGTTTAATTTTATAAAATCGAGGAACGTCCTCGAAATTGATTTATATTTGCTTACAATCAAAACCGGGGATAAAAGTAGATTCTGGTGGGCTTGTACGGTTGAATTTCTCTTGTCAAACAATTGTAAAACGTTTTACAAGTGTTTTGCTTTCAACTATATAAATAATATGGCAGCTTTGCATACAAAAAACATTGAGTATTTCGATTTGCTGAAGCAAAAAATAGTTGCCACCATGCAGGGGTCATATCCGGGAATAAATCCAAACATAAAAGAGTGGAAAGGCCAGGAGATCACCGATTTTCAGGAGGAGCTTCTGAAGAAAGTAAATGCCCGCATCAGCGAAAAATGGTTTTACAATCATATCAAAAAGGATGGAGAAAGTCTGCCACGTATTGATGTGCTGAATTTTCTGAGCAAATATGCAGGCTATGCCAATTGGGATGATTTTGTATTTAAAAACGGGAAGACAGTAACTGAGAAACCAGAGGCCAATGAAAAGCCGGTTGCAAAAGCCAACTATCTGTTTGTGATTATACCTGGTGCAGTGGTTTTGATTTCAGGACTGTTATACCTGTTGTTTATGGTACTGAATCAGCGAACCCTTGAGTTTACTTTTTACGATGCCTACACCAGAAAGCCAATCGTTGAAAATGAGATTATGGTGCAGTTGCTCCATGAGGATGATACCAATGAGATATTCCAGGCAGATTCAACCGGATTGGTTAAGGTGAAAAGTTCTGGTAGTTTGATTGAATTTGTTGTTATTGCTCCATATTATAAAATTGATACTGTAAATACAGTGGTTCGAAGTTTCGAAAAAGAATTCTCTATTCCACTGTATCCGAATGATTATGCCCTGGTCATCCGCTCGTTTTCGGAACAAAATGTGAACGACTGGAAAAACCGGCGGGCTTATCTTGGAAATGTGATAGATGATAATGCCGTCATTTACCAGGTTTTGAATAATAACCAAAAATTGGGGATGGCGCTCTACAACAAATCTGAGTTTATCGACAGGTTATTAGTTCCTTCAGGCAGCCTGAAAAACATTGAAGTGCTTGAAACCCGGTTTCAGAATGATAAGATTGTATTGCTGCGGTTTATGGTAAAAAATACAGAAGATGAGTAAGCTTTTAAAAATAGCCATATCAATAGTTATTCTTTTTGTGATTGCGGCCCCATCCTGCAGTGAGGAGGATGCAGTTACAGAAGAACAGCAGATTCTTGATCTGAAGAAAGACATCCTGGATGATTTTTCATCGGACTATCTCACAGAAGAGGAAAAATTTGCTTTTGAGCAAAAGGCTGCGCAATTGCTTTCCGAAGTTTTTGATTATCTCAAAACAATTACCGATCCAGCCATTGACAGCGATTTCAGGCAGGCTTCAGCCAAAATGCTCAAACAAAGTTTCGTGTCAAATCAAGCTATTTTTTCTATTGATGGTTCAGCTGATAATGAGAAGTTAACAGTCAGTAGTTTTATTTCTGAAGCATTAAACAATCAGTTCGGCTTTTCGAAAATGAATATCCGGAAAATCAGGATTGAATCCCCGCTGCAAAAAACCAGGGAAGGCGAATATACAGGGAAGATTACATTTTTCATCTCAGGAATACCGGATCAGTTTTTTGCAGATTTCTTTGTGATAAAAGCAATGAAAAGCTTTGGTAAAGAATCTGTTCAGGTTTGGCAGGTGAAACTTGGCGGGGTTACGAAGGGGATGTGATTACCACCGAAGATGGTTTAACTCATGAAAGGACGATGTAGAGACGCCCAATTTGGGTGCCTGTACCAGGGTTTCAATTGATAAATCAGTAAAACTGTCCCGACGATCCCGTCAAGACATCGAGGCTCTGCAAGGTCCTGCAACATTTTCCCC
>CAYNDN010000314.1:0-6250 GCA_964395075.1 uncultured Lentimicrobiaceae bacterium
AAATCATTGATTATAAGCAAATAGATTTTTTACAAAATAGATTTTTAACACCCCAGCTGCCGGGTGTCTGAAAATGGTTATAACACTCCCGGCTTTTTGATTCGTTTTAAATCCCGAACATAAACGTCTTTTGCCCGGCAGTCTATTGCTGAAATTAAACTCACTGTAAAAGATATAACCTAAAAAAAGTTAAACCCAAGCTATTTTAAATTTTTCAGCGAACCTTTATGGAGTTGCATTGTCTTGTTTATGTAAATTGAAAAATAACTAAACATTAATACTTTGCATTATGAAAAATTCAGTGTTACTTTCTATTCTACTTGTATTCTTTCTATCCTCCTTTACTTATGCACAGCAATCCATGCAACTCAATTCTGATGCTGAGATTGAAGCTTTTAAAAGATCGGTGTTGGAATCCAAATTTGATGTGGATGAAAAAAGTTCAGGTTTCCCGGCTTACAGTCCTGAAGCTACTGCCGAGTTAGAACTTCAGCTATTTGTTGAATTATCCGGAACTGCTGGTGAATCTGCCATTGAAACTGATGGTGAGTACATTTATGTGGGAAGATGGAATAATGTAATGATTGACAAATATGATTTAAGTGGAAGCCTAATAAGTTCATTTTCCATTCCTAACATTGGCCATTTTCGCGATTTTGCCTGGGACGGAGAATATTTATATGCCACTGATGGTTCAAGCCTGGTCTATGAAATTGATGTTACTTCAGAATCTCTCAACAGCACCATCATAACCTCCAACCTGCTGCGGGGAATTGCTTACAACGAGGACAATGATGTTTTCTATGGTTGCAATTTAAGTCATCCTATTGTGGAATTTGACCGGAGTGGGAACACGGTGGCTCAATATGACCTTGGCGTAAACTCAGGCCTCTATGGCCTTGCTTACGACAACACTTCCCCCGATGGTCCGTTTCTTTGGGGATTCAGTCAGTTTGGCGCCACATTCGTCCAATACAACGCACCTGATATTGTTGAAACCGGAATCACATTCAGCGTTAATGATGATTTGGGTTTACCTGATGCAGTAGCCGGTGGATTAGCCATTACAACTGACCTATTCCCGGGCACGGTTTCATTGTTGGGCCTGTTGCAAAGTGAAGCAATTATTGCCTATGAAGCAGGTCAAACTGTGGTCGCAGACAATGACGTAGCCGTTCAAAGCATTTTATCTCCGGTTTCAGGACTGAACTTAACTTCCACTGAACCCGTTACGATTAAAGTAAGAAATTACGGAACACAACCGCAATCCGACATTCCGGTTTCATTTACCCTCGATGGTGGTGAAACATTCACCGGAACTGTAGCGGGAACGCTTGAGCCGGGAGCATCTATTGATTATACATTTAACCAGTCTGTGGACCTTTCCACTCCCGACCAAACCTACACCATTTCAGCCTGTACAAATCTGGATGGGGACGAATTTACGGATAACGACTGCAAAACCCGACAGGTTACCCACGAACTTCCTTTTTATTGCATACCACAAAGCAACTGCAACTTTGGAGATGGTTTTGTAAGTTTTTCATTGGGTGAAATAAACAATCCCAATTCCGGTTGTAGCCCAGGCGGATATGGAGATTTTACGAATCTATCAACGGTTTTGCAAGCAGGTGAAACATACACAATTACGTGGTCATCCGGCTATAACTCAAATTATGCAAGTCTGTGGATTGATCTTGACCAGGATATCGAGTTTGATGAAAATGAACGGTTAATTACAGGTTTTGAATTGCTGAATGCCGGAGTGCCATACGAAACACAAATCACCATACCCGAAGATGCTTTGGATGGAGAAACTACCCTTCGCATCAGGGCCGAATGGCTGCACGAGCCATTAGATCCTTGCGAAACATCAAGTTATGGTGAAATAGAGGATTATTCTGTTTTTATTTCAAATACACCATTACCAAAGAATGTTGGTGTTAAATCCATCGATTTGCCTGCAATACTTGAGGCAGGAGAAATTACGCCTGCTGCAACCGTTAAAAATTACGGTACAGAAACACAGAGTTTTCCGGTTGAACTAACGATTGGCGATTATGCTTCCACAGCTCAGGTTACCGACCTGGCTCCCGGCGATGAGCTTTTTGTAGAGTTCGAAAGCTGGCTTGCAGAGGCAGGCTCATACACCGCCAGCGCTTGCACGCAGCTTGAAGGAGATGAGTTCACTCAAAACGATTGTAAGGATGTAAACTTCACCGTTATTGCATCTATATCAGCTTACGGGTATGTTAATTTTGATAATACGCAGCAATTTGATGACGGCTGGGTGGCATTCGATCTTACTGATCCCGGCAGCCTCCTCCCAATTGAAAACACAGGAATTTTGCCTTCCGTTACAGGAGCCACTTATGTTGGTGATAAAGTTTATTTTACTGATAACAACGATGGCATTTACGAATTTGATCCTGTGGAAGGCGAAGTGAGCCTTTTGTGGAATGTTGATGAATACTACGGAATCGCCTTTGATGGCTCAGATTTTTATGTAAACACAACCACTGCCCTTTATAAATTTGATATGTCATCCGGCGAAGCTGCATTGGTAGGCGAGTTTAATCTGAATTACGGATTCGCCTCCATAGCTTTTGACGGAAATGGCGAATTATGGGGTGTGGATATGTCAACACACGAGTTGTACAGAATTAATAAGGCAACGGCTGAACCCACGCTGATAGGCTCCTTGAACCAGCAACTGGTTTATCTGACAGACATTTCCTTCGATAAGCAATCGAATACCTTGTATATGGCAGGAAGTGAGTATTTATATACAATTTCTAATTTATATGTGATCGATCTTGAGACTGGTCAGGCAAATGCTATTGCACCCATTCAAAATGGAGTGTGGATGTCGGGGTTGGCAGTAACCTCTTCAGCAAATTTTGCCTTCCCGCCCAGAAACCTGGCGGCATCAACCAATGAAAACAATGTTAACCTTAGTTGGGATGATCCCTTTGGTGGATCTCCGGATTCATACAATATTTATAGGGATGACGCATTAATCGGAACGACAACGGAAACCGAATTTGTAGATGCTGGGCTTGAAATCGGCTTTTATGCTTACACCGTAACGGCAGTTTATATTGATGGAGAATCTGATCCGGCCGGCCCGGTGGAAGTGGCCATCGGAAATCCCGAATTGACATTTGACCCGGAATCCATCGAAGCTGTGATTGAAATGGGCGAAGCCACCACAAGGGAGATTACTATCCACAATGAAGGTAATCTTGATCTTGACTTCAACCTGACCGTATTTCTAAATCCGCAAACCAGTTCAAATCCAGCCCCTCAGCAGCTTACAGTTGAAGAGTTCAACAAAAAGGCCATTGAGCGTTTTGGAGAAAACTGGCAGGAACTGGCCAATCCTGGTGAAATTGTTTATTCCCCCGAAGGAATTGATGATTATTGCATTCCCTCAGGCAACTGCAATTTCGAAGACGGCCTGACCAATTTTACTTTGGGCGAGATCAGCAACCTGAATTCAGGATGCAGCCCGGATGGTTACGGCGACTTCACCAACCTGAGCACTTCACTGGATATCGGCATGCCATATGAAATAACCGCTTCATCAGGCTATCACAATAATTACCTCACGGTTTGGATAGATTTAAATCAAAATGAAATTTTTGAAGAAGAAGAAAAACTGGTTGAGGGGCTTTTCCTTGAGATGGCCGGGGAATTATACACTACGCAAATAACAATTCCTGAAGGTGCACTTTTGGGCGAAACCCGCCTGCGTGCTGTTGGCACCTGGATAAACCCGGCCTTTGATCCGTGTGGTTTCATCAGCTTTGGCGAGGCCGAAGATTATACAGTTAACATTGGCGGAGTTGGCCAGTGGATCAGCGTGGAACCAGAATCCGGAACCATTGCACCCGGCGACAGCACCATCATCACTGTAACACTGGATGCTGCTGATCTTGACCCGATTGAATACATGGGTGCCGTTGAAATTGCCACCAACGATTCAAGCAATCTGGTTGCAAATATTCCTGTGAATCTTACTGTAATCGAACAAGGCATTTCCAACTTCTTCCCCGTGTGGGAAACTCCATTCAACCCCATGACCATCTTTGTGGTTGGCTCTACACTCGACAGTCTTGACCTTGACCTGGGTGATGAGATTGGTGTTTTTGATATCGATCCAAATTCAGGAGAAGAAATCTGTGTGGGTGCCGGTTTGGTGATTAATCCGATTACACCGGAGAATATCCTTGAGATAATCGTCTCTGCTGATGATGGCTCTAACCCGGATGAAGCCAACGGTTTTACAACAGGAAACGAAATGATTTTCAGAATGTGGAATTCGCTGACCGGCGAAGTGGATGATATAACGGTTACCTTCCCCAACCCGGGATTTGATGAAGTATTTACCCCGCTTGGAACCGCCATCGTTGCGCTCGAAGGCAGCGCTCTGGTTTCGCAACCCATGAACCTGAGCCAGGGTTGGAACCTGGTATCTTCAAGAGCAAAACCCCATAACACCAACATGATGACCATTTTCCAGCCGCTGATCGACATGGGTGTTCTGGAAAAGATCATCAACGAAGATGGTGGTTCGGTGGTTTACATCCCCTACCCGGAACCGGAAGGACGCTGGAATAATTCTATCGGTGACATGGAAATGTCGGAAGGGTATTACGTAAAAGTAAGCGAAGACCTTGAAACCAGCATGTATGGCCTGCCTGTGGAACTTCCGATGGAGCTTCCGCTGGAATCGGGCTGGAACATCATGGGCTACCCGGCAGAATCGGCACAGGATGCACTGGAAACCGTTGATCCGCTGATTGCAGAAAACAACCTGTATAAAGTTATCGATGAGGCCGGCGGTGTTATTCAATACCTGCCATTCCCTGAGCCCAACGGCACCTGGATTAACACCATTGGAGATTTTAACAATGGCCAGGGTTATTACATTAAAGTTTATGATGAGACTTCATTGATGATTGAAGAAACACCCGGAATGAAGGCTGCTTCTAATTTTAAAAGCAGCTCAGCCATTGCGGAATACTTCGAGCCGGTTTACCAGAACAATCCTTACATGCCAATGCACTTTATTCTCTATGCAGATGGCAATCTTGAAGCAGGAGATGAAATAGGCATTTTTGATGGCGATGTTTGTGTGGGTGCATCGGTTTATGATGGCAACGCGGAAGATATGACCATCACCGTAACTTCAATGGATGATCCTGACACAGAAATCCAGGATGGTTATACTTCAGGAAACGAATTTGAAGTGCGGATTTGGAAAGCCGGTATGGTTTACGAAAATGTGGAAATGGAAACACTTTCCGGTCCGGAGACTTTTACAGCGCTTGAAAGTTACATTGGTAATATCACCGAAACCATAACCAGTGTTGGCGACCTAAATGCAAATAGCACAACCATCAACATTTATCCAAATCCTGCAAAAGATAACCTGAACATCAATCTGAACATTGAACAGGCTTCCAACACCAGCATAAACCTTTACAGGCTGGATGGCACTTTGGTTAAAGAAGTTTATAGCGGAAACCTTTCAGCAGGACAATCCACAATCAGCGAAAGCCTGGCCGGGATTTCACCAGGGGTATATTTCCTGAAGACTAACCTTTCGGGTGATAGTGAAAATATTCGCATTGAAAAGGTTGTGATAAAATAACTGGAAAATCATAAATGAAGACCAAAAAGCATCTCTGAATTTTCGGAGATGCTTTTTATTTTATAGGTATTTTGATATTATTTCGTAAAATACCTGGTTGTTGATGGGTTTGGTAATATAATCATCGCACCCGGCTTCTTCAGCGCGTTCTTTATCTCCAACCATCGCATAGGCCGTTACAGCAATTACAGGGAGGTCACTGCAAAATTCCTTAATTAGTTTGGTTGCCTCATAACCATTTAAAACCGGCATATTGATATCCATCAACACCAATTTGATATCGGGATTTGATTTCACTTCACTCACTGATTCTTCGCCATTTTTCGCCCTGACCACTTCAATTTGTCGCCTCGTGAGCAAAAGCTTAAACAGATGAAAGTTTGTGTCATCATCTTCAGCAACCAATACTGTAGTTCCTTTCATGGTTTTCACCTTGGGTTTCAGATATTTATTAAACTTCCTGAGGGTTTGATTAGCTCCGGCTTTCAGCGGCAACTCAAAATAAAAGGTTGAACCTTTGCCCGGCACCGACTCCAGCCAAATGCGGCCGCCCATCATATCAATCAACTTTTTTGATATCGACAGCCCTAG
>CAYNDN010000315.1:0-4115 GCA_964395075.1 uncultured Lentimicrobiaceae bacterium
TATTCTGCCATAATTTGGCAGAATATTAGTTGTAAGTTTCTAAAGAATCCGGCGAACTTTGCCTGATGTCCTGCATCTTTGGCGAAAACCGAGATATATTCTTCCCCAAACTGAGTGAAGAACTCCATTTGATAACTTTCGCCGAAATAGCAGAAAAATACCTCAAAGAAAAAGGCCTCGAACCTTACCTCTGCCAAAACAAAGCCGAAGTCCGCGCTTTCTTTAACAACAAACAAAAAACAACAAATTCAATGAGACCCAACTTTCAGAAGCGAAGCGCACTGAAAGATGATGGTCGATTTAGTGAAACCCGATTTCCGGGAGTGTAGCGAACCGGAAAACGATGGTTGAACTAATCCCGCCCATGCGGGAATTAATCCCGAGAGCGCAGCGATTCGGGACAACGAACACCAAATTGAGCAAAGCGAAATCCCGAGAGTTTACGATTCGGGAAAACAAACAACAAATTGAGCGAAGCGAAATCCCGAGCTACAAGTTGGAGCAAAACGGAAATTCCAAACCTTCGGGGACCCGAGAGAATACAATTGGAAAATGAAGCGATTCGGGACAACAAACAACAAACAACGAACAACAAACAAAAAATGAGCACCTGGAAATCCTTCGAAGACATAGAATCATGGCAACTCGCCAGAACCTTTTGCCAGGACATCTTCAAAATAATGCAATATGAAGGTCTCAAAACAGATTACGCTCTCAAGGATCAAATAAATAGATCATCCGGTAGTATAATGGACAACATAGCAGAGGGCTTCGATAGAGATGGCACCAAGGAATTCATTAATTTCCTCAGTATTTCAAAAGGCTCCACCGGAGAAGCTCGTTCACAATTACACAGAATATTTGATCGGAATTACATCACACAAGAGGAACATAATACCCTATGTGACATGACACATGAAATTGCAAACAAAATCGGCACCCTGATAGCCTATCTGAAAAAATCAGGCTACCGCGGCACCAAATTCAAATAACAACAAACCCCAAACCCCAAACCCCAAACCCCAAACCCCAAACAACAAACACAAATCAAAATTTAACACACAATTAACTTGGAATTCTAAAACTTAAGGGTACTTTTGCTACTCAATTTAAAATATTGATGATTGATACATTAATTACTTCCAAAACCCGTATTAAACTCCTAACCAGGCTTTTCCTCAACCCGGGCAGCAGTGGCTACCTCCGTGGGCTTGAAAGCGAATTTGGGGAGTCGAGTAACGCCATCCGCCTGGAACTCAACCGCTTCGAGGATGCAGGGCTGCTCAATGCGGACAAGGAAGGAATGCGTAAGGTGTTTCGTGCCAATACTAATCATCCCCTTTATTCAGACATTCATAACATTATGCTTAAAACCCTTGGCATCGACCAGATCATCGAAAAGGTGGTGAAAGGCCTCGGGGATATACACAGCGTTTACCTCACCGGCAACTATGCCAATGGTATCGCCTCCGGTGATTTGGAATTGCTGTTTGTAGGCAATGATGTGGATAAAGAATATTTACAAAAGCTGGTAGAAAAAGCAGAAAAGATGATCAAGCGCACGATCAGCTATTTAATTTACACAGAGCATGAACTGGAAGGGTTTCTCAAGGGAAAATCCGCCACGGAATTTCTCATGCTTTGGCAGCGGGAACAATAGCGCAATTTACAGTTCTTTGTTGGGAGTCAGTTTAAACAGTTAGCAAAAAACAACGAACACCGAACAACAAACAAGGAACAACAAATTGAGCGAAGCGAAATCCCGAGCTATAGGACCCGAGAGGATACGATTCGGGATAACGAACAAGGAACAAAGAACACCGAACAAAGTACAATCATCTCAAAACCCGTAGGTTACAAAACAAAACTGTGACTGACCGGGCGAAGCTGTGGGAATTAAGAAAATTATCTACACACTCAATTTCATCATTAACAGACAATAACGATTACTCAGGTTGAGTGAAACGATTCGGGATACCAAACATAAAACAAAGAACAAAAAACATCGAACACCGAACAACGAACACCGAACATAAAACACCCAACATCAAAATATGCTAACTCACAAAACACTCCTCATAACCGGCGGAACAGGCTCCTTCGGGAATGCTGTGTTAAGGCGCTTTCTTAATGACGACACTTTCTCGGAAATAAGGATACTAAGCCGGGACGAAAAGAAACAGGATGACATGCGGCAGTTTTATCGCAATGATAAGATCAAGTACTACATTGGTGATACCCGTGAGAAGCGATCTGTGGATACTGCTATGCGGGGTGTGGATTTTGTTTTTCAGGCGGCCGCATTAAAACAGGTACCCTCATGTGAGTTTTTTCCATTGGAGGCAGTAAGGACAAATGTTATGGGTGCTGAAAATGTGTTGGAAAGTGCCATTCAAAATAAGGTGAAAAGTGTAGTGGTTCTGAGCACAGATAAGGCCGTTTACCCGATCAATGCGATGGGCATGAGTAAGGCTATGAGTGAAAAACTGATGGTTGCTAAAAGTCGTAACCTGAATGGAAGCGGCACTACCTTTTCTGGAACTCGCTATGGAAACGTAATGGCCTCAAGGGGTTCGGTGATTCCCTTATTTGTTGATCAAATTAAATCCGGCAAACCATTGAGCATCACTGATCCGGAAATGACCCGTTTCATGATGACACTGGATGATGCTGTTGAATTGGTCTGGTTTGCTTTTAATAATGCGAGCAACGGTGATATGTTTGTACAAAAAGCCCCTGCTGCAACAGTTAAGGTACTGGCAGAAGCGTTGAAAGATTTGTACAACGCCAAAAATCCTATTAATGTAATTGGAACACGACACGGAGAAAAACTGTTCGAAACATTAGTAAATCGTGAGGAGATGGCTAAAGCTATCGACATGGAAAACTATTACCGAATTCCGGCCGATAACCGTGATTTGAATTACGGAAAGTATTTCACAGAGGGAGAAGCCAAAGTATCCGAGATTCAGGATTACACTTCCCACAATACCGAAAGATTGGATGTGGAAGGTATGAAAAAGCTGTTGCTCAAGCTTCCCATGATCCGCAAGGACATCCTGAACGAAGATATTACCCACATATACGAGCCCTGATCAATTTCAGCGAAAATCAGCTAGAAACCAATGCCTCTCATCAAAGGAAATACACACACCGACCACCGTGGTACCATCCGATTTGTCAATGATTTCAATTTCGACGGTGTAAAGCGCTTTTATGCTATCACTCATCCTGATATAGATATCATCCGTGCATGGCAGGCACACAAACTTGAAACTAAATATTTCTATGTCCTCAAAGGTAGTTTCCTTATCAATTGGATCAAAATTGATGACTGGGACGCTCCTTCAAAGAATTTAAAAGTAGAAAGCCATATTTTAAAAGACAATATGAGCGAAGTATTAAAGGTGGAACCAGGCCACGCCAATGGCTTCAAAGCACTCGAACCAGATTCAACACTTATCATATACTCTAACCTTACTCTTGAACAATCCAAAGCTGACGATTACAGGTTTCCTGATTATTATTGGGGAATTAAAAATATCACAGAATAACACTGTGTTGTACGCTGAGAAAAACTGTGAAATAATAAAACATGATCAAAATAGGTATCACCGGGCAACCCGGATTCATAGGCACACATCTGTACAACACACTTGGACTGAATCCTGACACCTTCCAAAGAATCCCTTTTGAAGATGCATATTTCCAGGATGAAATCAAACTAAAGGAATTTGTTCAATCCTGCGACGCAATAGTGCACCTCGCAGCCATGAACCGTCACAACGACCCGGAGGTAATATACAAAACCAATATCGGGCTCGTAAAACAACTAATCCAGGCGTGTGAGGATACAAAATCAACACCTCACATCCTTTTCTCTTCTTCAACGCAGGAAGAGCGCGATAACCTGTATGGCAAATCAAAAAAAGAAGGCCGGCAATTATTTGAAAAATGGGCTGATAAAAATAATGCTTCCTTCAGTGGATTAGTGATACCCAATGTATATGGCCCTTTCGGGCATCCCTATTATAATAGTGTGGTAGCAACCTTCTGCCATCAGCTCAGCCACGGCGGGGGTGAGCTCACTCGGTTTAAACAGCACTACATTGCCC
>CAYNDN010000315.1:4125-6249 GCA_964395075.1 uncultured Lentimicrobiaceae bacterium
CGGGGAGACTCCGGAAATTCATGTTGATGGAGAAATAAAGCTTATATATGTTGGTGAATTGGTGGGCCATTTTATAAAAATCATTAAGGATGTTTTTGAAATCGAGCAAAAAGGTAATATTGCTATTCAGGAAATTAAAGTACAGCATACGTCATCATCAAAGGTTACTGAATTACTATCAATACTCACTACTTTTAAAAACGGATATTTTAATAAAGGAGAAATCCCATCGCTTGTTAATCAGGCAATGGTAAACCTCTGGAATACCTTCCTCTGTTATATCGATCATGAGAGTTTCTTTCCATTTAAACTCACCCTTCATACCGATGATAGAGGAAGCTTTGTGGAAACCGTAAAACTCAATAGTGGCGGGCAGGTGAGTTTTTCTACAACTGTCCCGGGCATAACACGCGGTAATCATTTCCATACCCGCAAGGCAGAGCGATTTGCTGTGATCAAAGGAAAAGCAAGAATTGAATTAAGAAAGATTGGAACAGATAAAATTTATTCATTTGAGCTCGATGGAAATCAGCCATCTTTTGTAGATATGCCCATTTGGTTTACACACAATATCACCAATATCGGGAATGAAGAATTATATACCATTTTCTGGATCAACGAACACTACAACCCGGATAATCCGGATACATATTTTGAAGAAGTGTAAAGGACGTAAATAGTTTAGGAGTTTTAGGATGATTGATGTTGAGCATGATAAAAATTGACTCTAAACCTTCTAAACAATCAACCTTCTAAACAATCAGCCTTCTAAACAGTATCCTTGTAATAAAATAACCCATAAATTCAAAAAAATGTACACATTCGCATTCGAAAAACTCACTGTTTGGCAAAACACACGCAAACTTGTGAAAGACATTTACGAAATAACAAAGACTTTTCCTGATGATGAAAAATTTGGTCTCGTTAGCCAGTTAAGAAGAGCCATAATATCGGTAAGTTCTAACATTGCGGAAGGTTCATCCAGGAATACAAATAAAGATCAGGCACATTTTTATGGGATGGCATACAGCAGTTTGATGGAGGTATTGAGTCAAATCATTGTTTCTTCCGACCTTGAGTTTATCTCATTGGAACAATACGAATCACTTAGAAGATCAGTTGAGGAAATCTCTTTTCCTTTAAACGGCCTTCGCAACGCCGCATTAAAAACATCCTAACAATAAACCTTTTAAACTTTCCAAACCTTCTCAACCTCCTCAACCATAAACTTTCTCAACCATAAACCTTCTCAACTTATCTATGAAAAAACTAAAAGTTATAACCGTAGTCGGTACACGCCCTGAGATCATTCGTCTCTCACGGGTAATGGCCAAGCTCGACGAATCCGAAGCCATCAAACACATTACAGTGCACACAGGCCAAAACTACGACTACGAGCTTAACGAAATATTTTACGAGGATCTGGGAATAAGAAAACCTGACTATTTCCTGGAGGCTGCGGGCGGAAACGCCACAGAAACCATCGGTCAGATAATTATTAAGATTGACCCGATCCTGGAAAAGGAGCAACCTGATGCATTCCTGGTGCTTGGTGATACAAACTCCTGCCTTTGTGCCATTCCGGCCAAGAAGCGGCACATCCCCATTTTTCACATGGAAGCCGGGAACCGCTGTTTTGACCAGCGTGTGCCCGAAGAAACCAATCGTCGGATTGTAGATCATATTTCCGATATCAACCTCACCTACTCATCCATAGCCAGGGAATACCTGCTGCACGAAGGCCTCCCTGCCGACCGTATCATTAAAACCGGCAGCCCCATGTTTGAGGTGCTCAATCATTATATGCCCAAAATCAAGGCATCGGATGTTTTAGAAAGGCTGGGGCTTGAAAAAGAAAAGTACTTTGTAGTCTCTGCACACCGCGAAGAAAACATTAATAGTGAGAATAATTTCAAAGGCTTACTGACTGCGCTGAACCAAATCGCTGAGAAATACAGCTACCCAATCATAGTAAGCACCCATCCCCGCACCCGCAAAAAACTCGAACAACTCAACCAGACTAAACACAATATAATGGACTCTGCGAGGAGCGTAGCGACGAAGCCTGGCTCTGCGAGCGAAGCGAAGCCTGACTCTGCGAGCGAAGCGAAGCCTGACTCTGCG
>CAYNDN010000316.1:0-3059 GCA_964395075.1 uncultured Lentimicrobiaceae bacterium
GAAGAATATTTAAAGTAATCAATTTCAAATGCTGATCAGGAGTTCCTTTTTGGCATTTTAAGTATAAACCGAAAGACTGACTTACGAAGAAATGAAGAGTATACTTGTAATTGGTGCCGGGTTATCCGCTTCAACGCTGATCAAATATCTGCTTGACCACTCAGTGGAATATGACTGGAAAATAACCCTCGGCGATAAAAACTGTGACACAGCCACCCAAAAAATTGACGGCCATCCCAATGGTAAAGCGATATGTTTTGATGTATTTGATAAAAAACAATGTTGGGATGAAGTTGCCAAAGCCGACCTGATCGTATCGATGTTACCCGCAAGCATGCACGCCCTTGTTGCCACCGATTGTGTGAAGCAAGGTAAGAACATGGTGACCGCCTCCTACGTATCAAAAGAAGTAAAGGCACTTGATGAAGAAGCCAGAAAAGCCGGCATAATCCTGCTTAACGAAATAGGAGTTGACCCGGGTATCGACCACATGTCGGCCATGCGGGTTATTGACGAATTGAAGGAAAGCGGGCACGAGATCACCTCTTTCCGTTCGTTTACCGGAGGGCTGATCGCCCCGAGATATGACAACAACCCGTGGAACTACAAATTTACCTGGGCACCAAAAAATGTGGTACTTGCCGGGCAGGGCACAGCCCAGATCATCATAAACGGTATGTACAAATACATCCCCTACCACAAGCTTTTTAGCAGAATACAGCGGGTAAATGTGCTCGATTATGGTGAGTTTGAAGGCTATATGAACCGGGATTCGCTGAAATACCGTGGCATTTACGGACTGGATGATATCCCCACCATGGTGCGCGGAACATTACGCCGGCCCGGATTCTGCAAATCATGGAACAGTTTTGTGCAGTTGGGTATGACTGATGACACCTACACCCTGGAAAATTCGGAAAACATGACCTACCACGAATTCCTGGAAACCTTCCTCAGGTTCTATCCTGAATTAACACTCGAAGAAAACGTGGCACAATACCTCGGACTGGATGAAGATTCGATGCCCATGTACAGGCTGAGGTGGCTGGGCGTGTTCGACAATAAAACGAAAATCGGCATTAAAAACGCCACACCTGCACAAATCCTTCAAAACCTTTTGGAAAAGAAATGGGTATTCGAAAAGGACGATCGGGATATGATTGTTATGCAGCACCAGTTTGGCTATATGAAGGATAAAACCAAAAACAAAATCCTGTCGTCGATGGTGGTTGAAGGTGACGATCACGTGCACACTGCAATGTCTAAAACAGTTGGACTTCCAGTTGCAATGGCCGTGAAGCATTTGTTGAATGGTGGGTTCAACCTGACTGGTGTTCAGATACCTACCAGGAAGGAGATTTACAATCCGGTATTGGATGAACTGGAAAAATATGGCATCAGGTTTATCGAAGAAGAGATGCTTGCCGAAGACTTTTTAAGGTATTGATTTCAGGAAATTTACGGCAAAATACATCAAGGCTCTTGATTATCCGGTTCTAAAAATTCTGAACATCTTCATCCGATTTTTTTTTGTAGAACACCATTAAATGCATATTTTGGGTGATTTCGCCGAATGTGAAAAACCGGAATCAATAATTTGTATTTGTTTTCCAAAAGAAATCACAAAGGAGGAATTCACAAACAGAAATAG
Organism: uncultured Lentimicrobiaceae bacterium; assembly: GCA_964395075.1. GTDB lineage: Bacteria > Bacteroidota > Bacteroidia > Bacteroidales > 4484-276 > SABY01. The sequence goes on from CAYNDN010000316.1 coordinate 1,652, forward strand.
TCAAAATAATCAGAATAGTTTAGCGAAACGAAAATCAAATTCAGATATTAATCAAAAAATGAATTCTATGAAGAAAGTACTGATCCTAGGCGCAGGTATGGTGGTAAAACCCATTGTAACCTACCTGCTTGACAAAAGTTTTGAAGTAACCGTAGCCACCCGAACCAAATCCAAAGCCGACGCCATGATTGGCGGGCATAAAAATGGCCATTCGCTGGCTTGGACCGTGGAAGATGAAGAAACATTGGACAAATTAATAGGCCAGCACGACATCACCGTAAGCCTCCTGCCTTATGCTTTCCATGTAATGGTAGCAAAGAAATGCATAGCCCACAAAAAGAATATGGTAACCACTTCCTACGTGAAACCCGAAATGAAAGCACTCGACCAGGAAGCCAAAGATGCAGATATTCTTATCCTGAATGAATTGGGACTCGACCCGGGCATCGATCACATGTCGGCCATGCGCATCATCGACAATGTGCATGACAAAGGCGGAAAAATAAGGGAGTTTTACTCTCTCTGCGGTGCACTCCCTACTCCCGAAGCCTGCAACAACCCGTTTAACTACAAATTCTCATGGAGCCCCAAAGGCGTAGTAATGGCATCCAACAACGACGGCCACTACATGCGTCATAAAGAGGATATTTATGTTGAGCCAATTGACCTGTTTAAAGAGCCGTTCAAGGTTGATTTCCCGGATGTTGGCGAGCTGGAAGTTTATCCTAATCGCGACTCCTTCCCATACATTGAGCTTTACGGCATCCCTGAAACCGACACCATGTTCCGCGGAACCTTCCGCCACAAGGGCTGGTGCGAATCACTGGATGCTATGAAACGCCTGAACCTGATAACCAACGATAGAAAGGATTTCTCCGGAAAAAGCTATGCCGACTTTGTTGCCATGATGATTGGTGCTGATAACAGCGAAAACATCAAACAAAAAGCGGCCGAATATCTCAACATTCCTGTTAACAGTTATGCCATGAGTGCCATCGAGTGGTTAGGTTTGTTTAGTGTTGAAAATATGGGCCGTGGCGAGGACACCGCTTTTGAGATCACCTCGGATGTGATGATCGAAAAGATGAAACTCGACCCCGAAGAACGCGATATGGTGGTGATGATGCACACCTTCCTGGCTGAATATCCTGACGGAAAAAAGGAAGTTATCAAATCCAGGATGCTCGATTTTGGCACCCTGAAAACTGATACAGCCGTTGCAAGAATGGTTGCCCTCCCGGCAGCTGTTGGCGTTGAAATGCTGCTCGAAGGAAAAATCCACGCTAAAGGTGTTCACATCCCGGTTATCCCGGAAATTTATAATCCCGTACTCGACCGCCTTGAGGATTTGAATATCAAAATGATTGAAGAATATGGATTGCATGAAAGTGAGAATATAAAATAGTTG
>CAYNDN010000316.1:3069-4610 GCA_964395075.1 uncultured Lentimicrobiaceae bacterium
GGGAGTTGGAGTATTGGAAAGTCAGGGTGGTGGAAGATTTTAGGATTTTTTAGTCAAAGAAATTCATGCTTCCAAAATTTCAACGATTTTATTAATGTACTTAGCTGGTGTAAACTATTTGTTAATAGCCAGATAGACAAAGTTTCATGAACTATTTGCTAAAAGCATTTATGATGGTGAATTCTGTGAAAATAGCAATACCTCCCGCTTTGGCGGGACAGGCAGTAACAGGTTTAAAATCAATTGAGAATGCGTTTTGCTACAATAACTCAACCCGTACAGGGTTGAAAAAAACCCCGTAGGAGTTTAGGTATTGTAGCTAAATAAAATTTCTACAGATCATTACAACTCCGTAGGTGTTGTGCTACGAATCATATTTTTAAAACGTGAAACAAAAATGTAAAAGCGAAAAAATTAGGGAAGGTAATTTAAGTACCACCAAATTAATTTAGTGTCATTAATTTTTTAATGTACAGGGGGTAAATTCGTTACAATAGATTCACTGAAATGAATACCCCAATTAAAATCGTTGAAACTTCGGGATGAATTTGGGGAATAACGAACAACCATTAACAATTAACTCAATAACCAATCACCGCTTATGGTTCTCAATTACATCTGGATAGCATTTTTTCTGATTGCGTTTATTGTAGGACTTATCAGACTAATTTTCTTTGGAGATACAGAGGTATTCCCCAACATGATGGGCAGTACCTTCGACATGGCAAAGCTGGGTTTTGAAATCTCCCTCGGACTAACCGGTGTGATGACTTTGTGGCTGGGACTGATGAAGGTGGGTGAAGAAGGTGGGGTAGTCAGGATCATGGCCAAAGTTGTCGGTCCATTATTCAGAAAGTTGTTCCCTGATATCCCCAAAGACCACCCTGCAACAGGCTCCATACTGATGAATATTGCTGCCAACATGCTCGGACTCGACAATGCTGCTACTCCTTTGGGGCTAAAAGCCATGGATCAGCTCCAGAAAATCAACCCAAAAAAAAACACCGCCTCCAACCCCATGATCATGTTCCTGGTATTAAACACCTCAGGGTTAACACTTATTCCAATCAGCATCATGGTTTACCGTGCTCAACTGGGGGCTGCAGATCCTTCTGATATCTTTCTTCCGATTTTGCTGGCTACATTTTTTTCAACAATGGCAGGCATTCTTGCAGTGTCATTTTTCCAGAAATTAAATCTCCTCAATCCGGTTGTAATCAGTTACCTCGGTGGGTTTACAATTTTAATCGCTTCAATCATCTGGTATTTTAGTGTTATCCCACAGGAACAAATCGAGATTATTTCATCGGTTGCCAGCAACATCATCCTTTTCACTATCATCATTTCGTTTATCGGGCTTGCGCTTTATCGCAAGGTTAACGTTTATGAATCGTTTATTGAGGGTGCGAAAGATGGCTTCAAGATCGCGATCAAAATCATCCCTTACCTCGTTGCGATTTTAGTTGCCATAGGCGTTTTCCGTGCCTCCGGTTCCATGGACTTTTTAATTGAAGGCATTGGCTGGCTGGTAAGTGCGGCGG
>CAYNDN010000316.1:4620-6248 GCA_964395075.1 uncultured Lentimicrobiaceae bacterium
TATCAATACGGATTTTGTACCTTCCTTACCCACCGCCTTTATGAAACCGCTTAGCGGCGCAGGTGCACGCGGCATGATGGTAGATGCCATGAACACCTTTGGCCCGGATTCCTTTGTTGGACGCCTCGCTTCAACTTTCCAGGGATCAACCGATACAACATTTTATGTACTGGCAGTATATTTTGGTTCGGTGGGCATAAAAAAAATACGCTATGCCGTAACCTGCGGACTGATAGCTGATTTTGCCGGGATCATTGCAGCCATATTTATTGCTTACATGTTTTTCCATTAGCCGGCGGCAAATACTTACCTGCCTTGATCTCCGCTTCTGTTGCTTCACGCACGAATTGAACTGATCCCCTGAAAATCAAATCCTTTCCGGCAAGCGGGTGATTAAAATCCAGTGTAATGTTGTCACCATCCAATTTCATCACTTTGCCGTTAAACGGGGTACCTTCCTCTGTTTCCATGGGCAAATACATATCCTCTTCTATTTCAAAGTCTTCAAAATCGGAGCCCTCCAGAATATCTTTTTTACTGAATTCCTGAACTGCATGATCCAGGTGCGGACCAAAAGTATCTTCACTTTTTAAGGTAAAATCGAAATTAGTATTAGCGGAAAGGCCAAACAACTGTTTTTCAAATGGTTCCAACAAATTACCGCGGCCAAACAATACGGTTAACGGTTTCGAATCTTCTACCTGTATGCGCTGCGAACCATCTTCTTCCACAATCAACATTTCGTAGCTGAAGGTTACTACGCTGTTTTTGTCAATTTTCATTTTAACGTTTTTTAATTGCGGCAAAAATATCATAAAAAGATTTTTATTGGGCTGATAAATGTGTTTGTCTATTTTTGCGGCTTCATGGAAATTAAAACTCATAAGATGAATAAATCACTCAGAAACTTGTTTACCGTAGCATTGCTCGGCCTTTTCTTATTATCCGGAACAAATTCAGTTTTCGCCCAGGACGTTACGCCCAACAAAAAAATGTATGGCAAATCCTATTACCATCAAAAAGCACCAGAATTTGTGGTTGAAAAATGGTTAAGCGAAGAACCTGATACAAAAGGAAAATTTGTTATGATCGACTTTTGGGCAACATGGTGTGGACCTTGTAAGCGGGCTATCCCGAAGGTAAACCAATGGGCTGAAAAGTACAAAGACCAAATGGTTGTGATTGGTTTATCGGATGAGACCGAAGAAAAAGTCCTCCGCATGAAGGAGCCCGTCATGAAATATTACAGTGCTATCGACACAAAAAAGCGTACAAAATCAGCTTATCAGGTATCGGGTATTCCACATGTTGTGGTGATCGATCCTGATGGAATCGTTAGATGGCAAGGCTTTCCTTTCCTTCGTGGCCATGAACTTACTGATGAAGTTTTGGAAGAGTTATTTACCAAATACGGAAAATAAATACCTGAAGCCAAATACCCTTGTCAGAAATTCTTTCCATATCGGGACTTACAAAAAAGTATGGCAGTTTGCGTGCCATCAACAACCTTGACCTTACCATCGGGCAAGGCAATGTTTATGGTATCCTGGGGCCAAACGGCAGTGGTAAAACCACTACGCTGGCCATCATTATGGATATCATAAAAGCTACCAAAGGCACCTTCTTAT
>CAYNDN010000317.1:0-6226 GCA_964395075.1 uncultured Lentimicrobiaceae bacterium
TAGCTGCACGGTTCCATTGATTGTCGGCACTGTTGTACTGTAAGTGCTCCATTCAGGGTAAGGTTGTTCAACGGTGTGGTGCTACTCCCATCAATCGTTCCTGCTCCGGCAAACTCTACGGTTCCATCGCTGGGGGTAAAAGTGCCGTTGTTGGTTAATGTGCCGCCATCAGCAATGGTAAGTGTTTGATTTGCTTTTGAGCCATCGCTGGCAGTAAAAGTCACCCCATTATCAATTGTAATACTGGAAACAGAAGCATTCTGATCAAGTGTAAGATTATCTTCAATTGTAACTGGTTGATCTAAAGCCGGAACTTCACCTGCATCCCAGGAATTTGGATCATTCCAGCTACCATCACCAGAACCAGAGGTTGTCCAGGAACTTTCAACGGTATATGAGTTATTGGTTGGCTTATTAAAATTTATTGTAGCAACATCAGCAGTACTATGCGTGGCTGTCATGTTCCCGGAAGCAAAGGCATAATAATAGATTTTGGTTCCCGGTGTGTTTGCAGAGGCAGGTATGTCGGCAGTATAATCATTTCCAGTTTCAAAGTCCATCTCAACAATATCCGAGGTCGAAAAATCAATGGCAGTTGAATACCTTAACCAGACTTTTTGCTCTGTTGGTTTTGCAGCACCAAGTGAAGCAGTTATTGTAGTGCTTTGGCCCGGCCAAACTGTAAATGTATTTGATTCGGTTAATGAATTAATAGAAACCGGAGATGATGAAAATTCAAAAACATATCCTTCTGAATTTCCTGAAGCTACATCTTTAATTGTAAAAGTATAACTCTTAGTAATTGATTCAGAAAAATTGCCATTTACACCATTTGGCTGGTAAAAATCTGTCAATGAATTCAATGTTATGACATCACCTCTTGACCAGTTTATGCCTAACCAATCAGTTGTATTTGCTATCTTAAATTCAGAATTGCTGTCATCACCATCAGATTCAATCGTTACAACCCAATTATAGTTAGAAGTTGGAAGAGCTAAGGAAGACATAGAGGTTGCTCCCCATCCATTCATTTCACCTCTATAATACATGTTGCTTTGATCCTGAGAATAGGTATTATTGATTAAACTGATCAATAAAAAAAGCCAGGTAAAAAGTAAAACCTTCTTCATATCCAAAAAATTTAAATGTTTATATTTATTTTAATTATCTGCGATTTAGTTAGTTCACAACAAACTTTTCAACCCATTGCATTTCACCATTTGAAACCTGCAAAATATAGGTTCCGGCAGAAATGTTGGCCGGAAGTGAAATGGTGTTGTCGCGATCCAAAGTTCCACTCATCAAGCCCCTGCCCATGGTGTCCATAATCTTTACATCATACTTGCCAGCTTTCAGATTATAAACGTGTAATTCGCTGCCAGCAACAGAAACAACAATCTCCGGCTTTTGGTTCATATCATTTATTCCAACCGCAGATTTTAAATGCAGAATAAACCTGGTATTATCGATACCGGGTTCGGTAACATCAAAGGTATAGCTGCCTTCAAAGCGCAAGTCCACTTCGGATCCGGTTTGGGTATCTTCCAACACGGGCAGTACGCTGCTGTTGAAGTTCTGGATATCTTCGGCGGTGATGGTGTAAGTGCCGGCGGTTCCGGTTTTTAGCCCCATGGGGATGCTGTAATCTTCGCCGGGGAAAGGTACGGAGTTGGCTACCATTTTGTTGTTGCCGTCAACGCTGTAAAAGTGCGGCACCTCGCTATTGAGGCTGTACAGCATGGCGGCATCATTTTCGTCGCGGCCAATGGAAGCACCCTCGCGGATATATACCTGCGACTGGCTGTGATAGGCTGCGCCTTCAATTTTAAAGCTGATGAGGTTTTCGTTTTGGGTTTCCGCTTTGTAAAATTCCTGCGTGCTGTGTTTGCGCGCATTGTCAGAAAAAGTGATTTGTCCGCCACCGCTGGCAGCTTCCACAAAGAAAGCCTGCATGGCAGGGATATCACCGTTGGCACCTGATGAGTTGGGGCCGGCAAAGTCCTTGTAATATTCATATCCGCCGCCGCCGGCATTCATGGATTGGTTGTAGATGTAATAATAATCGGAGGCCAGATCGTCTTTAGTGATGTTGCCCTCATCCCAGTCAATGGCAGAGGGATAGGGGTTCCCGATCAGGTTCCAGCCCTCGCGGCCGGTTGCTGTATAAGATGCTTCAACAAGCAACGGCCCTGCGAAAGGCTCACCTGTAAAAGTTTTGGTTACATCATTTTCACCGGCATAAGCCACAAGGTAGCCAAGGCCTTCTTCAAAGAGCGGATCGCCCGATGGTGTTCCGAAATTCTCATTAAGCGTACCATCGCCATCTTTAATGTTTACCCATGGTGCGTTGGTGGTGTTGGTTTCATCAAACCGATAAAAATCCACATTGGGATCGCCTTCGTCGTTGTTTGTTCCAAAGGAGAAATCAATGAAATTGTTAGCTCCCACAATGGGTTGATCCACCATGGGGGAAGAAAGAAAATGCCAATCATTTTTGGCGAGGAATCGCTCGGCTTTAATATCGCCGGAAACTCCATCTTTTGTGATCAGCGAAGCGGTGCCAGAGGCATCGGATTTTAAAGTGAATTGCCCGGCGGCTTTGCTGTTTTTGGATGCGTCTATTACGAAATCATTATCCACGGTAATGTTTTTATCCGCCGGCACTTCAACGATTGCATCGGCAGCAACGGTGAGGTAACCAAAAGTGGTGGTGGCTGTTCCGCCGATGGTTTGTGTGGCTGAGCCGTTAAAAGTTACCAGCCGGGTGTTGTGGGTGAAGGTGCCGTTGTCGGTAAAATCGCCTTCTAACGAAAGGTCGCCGCCAACATCCGGAGACAACTGAAATTCTACGCCGGATGCGATGGTTAAGTTGCCACGAAGATGTTTATATTGTGTTCCAGTAATGCGCAGCGGATCGGTGGTTTCCACAGTAACATTGTAGGGAACGCCCTGACCGGATTGGCTGCCTGCGGTCCACTCGGCTCCCGAACCATAATCGCCGCCGGTGCTGTAATTCAGGGTAGAGCCGTTGGCATAGGTGGGGGCGTTGGTGTTTACAAAGCCACCGGCTTTAATTTCCAGGATTCCGTTTATGGTTGAACCATTTCCAAAATCCACGCCGCCATTAATTTCTACATCATTAAAAACAACAGTTCCTGCAATGCTGCCTGCGGCTGCAAAAACTACTTTTCCCGAACCGGAGTTAAAGGTGCCATTATTGGTAAAAGTTCCGTTATCGGCAATTGTTAGCACTTCACCATTTTTAGAATCATCACTGGCATTGAAAGTCGCCGATGCCTCAATTAATAAGGAAGCTACTGTTGCTGCTTGATTGAGTGATACATTATCTCCTGATGCAATGATTATATTATCTGAAGAACCCGGCACAGCGCCAAACAACCAGGTAGAAGTGTTACTCCAGCTACCTGTAGAAATACTGCGCGGCCCGGTGACCGCATAGGTGTATTTCGACCCGGAATTATCATCGTAATCAATAGTACAAAGGTCGGGATTATCTTCAAGGTCTCCTTTTGCAGCGGCATCAACTGTTGTTGTAAAAACATAGTAACTAACAACAGTACCTTCGCTTTGCGCAGGAATTGTTGCAGTATAAGTTGTTACCGAGCCTGTAGCTGCAACAAAACCTGAACTTACCCAGGAATCTGTAGAATATCTCAGGTAAATGTTTTCTTCAGCAGATAATGCTTTATCAATTTCAATATCAATGTCCCGATCTGTATCAGGTGCATAATAAGTACCACCATCCAAATTACCTGTTTGTTCTACCGATATAATAGTAACCGGGCTGGCAGATAATTCCATAAATATTGCAGATGTGCTTACGTAACCATTATCCTCCCAATTCATTACATACCATTTATCATTGGTTAGCGCAATGACGTTATTACTTGCGCCGTGGAATGTGTAAATTTGAATAGTATTCATTGAAACAGCTACATTTTTCCATGTATTGCTGTAAGGATTTCCCGATGGCCCGGAAGAAAAAACAAACTCATACCCTCCGGCAGTTAAATCACCTCCGGTATTTGCTACAGCCAGAGTAGTGGTCCAGACTGTTGTTTCATTTTTTACAATTTTAAATACTGTACCACCGGAAACTTGTGTAAAACTCGCAAGTGCCAAATTATTGGTTGGAGGATTTGTCCAACTATTCCATGAACCAGGCATATTTAATCCTTCAGGTTCATGAATTTGCCCAAAAATTAAGGGCGTAAATCCCAATAAATAAATCAAAAAGTAAATCCTTTTCATAAGCAAATTGTGTTTAGTTCCTTTCCTAATACTCGAATTAAACAATTGAAAGTATTTTAAAAATTTATAGCGTCCCATCTGTAAAAGTCTGGTAATAATTTGCGTCACGCTGCGGGTAGGTAAGAGAATTTTGATTGTAGGCAATGATTGGAATGAAAAAAAATGCAAGTAAAAGTTTTCTCATAATTTGCTGTTTTGTTTTTGCTCATTGATCATAAGACCCGAAATAACCGGATTTAGACCAATAATCCATTTTCATATTTCTTTCATTAATGATGATGAAAAAATAATTCATCAAATCATTTTTAAATATTGTTAGTCCCCTCAAAATTTCAAACGACTAAAATAGAAAAAGTCTTACAAATACAAACAGTTGCATTATTATATTTTAACAAATTGATGCGCTGAAAATCAAAATGTTTGAATAATATTTTTCATATTCTTTTGATTCAAAATTATTTTTAATTTTTTTTATGATGGATTTGCGCAAAATTAAGCTTGTTTTCAACCAATAAATTCAGATATCATGAAAATTTTTTCCAATCACAGCTTTTTAATTTTAATCCTTTTTTTATTGATCAGCCATACCAATTACGGACAAAAAATATCCGGTGACCTAAAAGATTGGGAAAAAGCTGATTTCCTCGGCTTTGATGAAGTTGGTGATTGCGAAGCCCAAACCGGCGACATCAGTTCGGTGTATGCCCGGACTGCCGGAAACAGCATACTGCTGCGCATAACCTTTGATAATATGGTTATCCGAAAACACAATGTGGTGGTTCAGGATAATTTTTCTGAAGCGGATATTCGTTGCGATATCAGATTAACCGATCAACAAAATCGCAGTACTGTTTTTCATCAGTCAGTTAACCTTTCCAAAACTGAAATCAACACAAGGGAATATTACAGCCTCAGAACGCCTTCCAACAACTTGTTTGAGATGGAAATTCCGTTTGCTTCACCCATCCAAAGAGAAAAAACGGAATTTAGTATTTCAGTATTGGTGGACGGGAAAGTGGTGGATTATTACCTATCTGACGGCCGCAGCAGCGATGCTGAGGGCAACTGTGCTTTTGTGCACCACGGCAACCAGGGCATAACCTATACTGAGGTGTTTTATGGCAGCCCGGGCGGACAAAGTGGCCTCGACGGCAGCGGCTTTGACGAAATTCTGCAGGTACACGAAGCCACCAACGTGCCAGGCAACTTCCACATGTCGGGAACCTTAATGCCGGCAGCCTCATGGCACAATCCGGAATTCAACGACTGGCTGACAACACTCGCAGGAAACGGCACGATAGAGATGATGACTTCAGCACTTGGCCAGCACATCATGCCTTTTGTGCATAACAACATGAACGACTGGTCGGTGGATATTGAATGCGACATGGTGAACTATAAGTACAGCTACCAGCCCCGCACTGCCTGGGTGCCCGAGCGTGTGTGGCTGGCACCGGGCAACTATCCTGACGCCGGTGTGATCGACTGGTTGGGCGATAACTGGGCACAACATGGCGTGTGGGGAATCGTCCTCGACGACAGTCCGCACCTCAACGGCTACGACAACCGCAAAATCTACTGGATGAACAATGGTTCCGGCATCAGCCTGCGGGTTATTCCTATCAACAATTCCTTTGTGGGGAATATGCACTACGATGCCTCCGGTGCAAAAAATCAAATCGCCGGAATGGGAACCTATAATATATGTGTGTATGGTACCGACTGGGAAGTGGCCGCCGAAATGAACGAGCACGATGGTACATTTTTCCTCGACAACTACGAAAGCGTGTTGTGGTGGTGTCACGATAACTATCCTGGCGTTAACGTCTGGAAAACGGTGGATGCCATGCAAAACCCGAATTTTAACGGAACCGGTGCGGAAGTTTCTACAGGAACCTACGGACTCCTCGGGGGACCGGACGGCTATGGGGGTAGCAATAATTCGTGGTACACC
>CAYNDN010000318.1:0-6217 GCA_964395075.1 uncultured Lentimicrobiaceae bacterium
GAGTTATAACTCACTTCCTTTGAAATATTGCTGATAAGAAAATGTATCATTTCGGCCATGGCCTTTATATTTCTTATCCCATAGCGGGCAACAACATCCCGGTACATAATGTTTTCATATAGGGTTTTGAGATAGTTTGTGTTTTTTGTTTGTAAGTACTCAGGAAATCCACCATCTTCTGCATAGGCGTTAAAAGCCTTTTTAAACACTGATGATTTTTGAGTTGAATAAAAATCATTTTCATTTACATCAATACTTTGGAATGAAAGGTATTCGGAAAAGGAAAAAGGAAACAGTTCGCTTTGTGTATAACGCCCTGTTAAACGGCTCCCAAGTTCGCTACTAAGCATTGAAGCATTCGATCCCGTTATAAAAATCTTATGGCCTTCATTATTCAGACGCCTGACAAATCGTTCCCAACCTTCAATAAGTTGAATTTCATCAAAAAACCAGGTGCTTTCTGTTTCATATAATTCATGAAATGAACTGTATAAAGTCTCAAAGTCATTTACCCGAAAGGCTGTCAATCGCTCGTCATCAAAGTTTATTGCATAATTTTTTTCTTCATTTCGTTCACGGTAATAATCCATTAATGTTGATTTTCCGCATCTTCTTACTCCGGAAACTATGTTCACGAACGGATTATCGGTGTCCAATTTAGTCTCCCTGGCAACCAATTGCTTTTGCTGTCCGGATTCTGCCTGAGACACAATCACTCTTTTTAATTCTACTTTGCTTACCATAATATGTTTAATTAGTAGTTAACAAAGATAGGTAAAATAATTAATTAGTAATTAAAGATATCTCCATAAATCTTTAATTACTAATTAACAATATGGTGATAATGTTATATTTATTGGGATTTCAAAAAAGCATTCACCCGCTCAAAAGCAATTTGAAACCAGATGGTGTACCGTTCGGGGTGTGATTTCATATCGCCGGCGATATCATCCATTTGCATCCACTTCCAGCTTTCCACTTCTTCAGGATTGATTTCAGGAACATCGTTGAATCTTCCAAAAAGCACGTGATCAAATTCGTGTTCGGTGAGGCCTTTGTCTAATTTGGCTTTGTAGATAAAATCGAAAATCTTTTCAATTTCGCAATCGAAACCCATTTCCTCCACCAGGCGGCGGTGGCCGGCTTCCAGCACGGTTTCTCCTGACCGCGGGTGACTGCAACAGGTGTTAGTCCACAAACCCGGGGAGTGGTATTTTGAAAGTGCACGCTGCTGAAGCATCAATTCATCATTTTCATTAAAAACAAAAACAGAAAATGCACGGTGCAAAACAGCCTTTTCATGGGCTTCCATTTTTTCCATTTCGCCAATGGCGTTGTCCTGCTGATCTACCAATACCACTTTTTCGATGTTCATCTTTTAAAATATTTGTGTCAAATAAGAAATACGGGATCAAGCCAGAATTATTTTGACAAAACAGTGTCTATTTCAGCCATCTCCTTTTTGGAAGGTTTTCCGGAGTCAATCATGGCCCGGGCGGCTTTTAACCAAAAAACTTTTTGGGTTTCATTTTTAAGAAGATCAGGAAGTTTTTCGAGGATGAAATCCACGTCTTCTTTGGTGTTGTCGTATTCCAGAAAATTGGGGGCGTTAATCTGTGTTGCGAAACGCAGGAAGCGAAATTCGGCATTTTCAGGTTCTCTTTCAACGGCTGCTTCCAGGTTTTTTTTGCCCCGGCTAAAATATTCCAGTTTTGTAAAAGCCCCTTTTATACACTGAGCCGATGCTGCTTCCATGGCTCCGGCATAGGCCTGAAGCAAAGCAGATTGATAGGAATTTGATTTTATGGATTCGAAAATTTCAACTGCTGAACAGGAATCTGCTTCCATATTGAAAATAGAAACACGGAGATCCTCAATTGAAGTTTGGGCAAAGGAGGTTGAAGAAATGAATAGAAACAGAAAAATGACAAATATCCTCATTAAATCATATTGAATTTTTCTCTCATGTAGGATGAAACCAGCAAGGCATATTTTTCAGGATCGGGGACCCGCACACGCTCGTGAAGCAGCCGTTCGGCCCTGGATTTCCTGATTTTTTTAAACAGAGAGTAAAAATAAATGTATGCCACATAAACCCCAAAGCGAGCACCATTCGGGAGTTTTTTGATGCCTTCCAGCCCGGCTTTAAAATCGGCATCAATCTCTTTTTCGATAATCGCTTTTGTTGGTTCATCAAACTGTTTGATATCCACTCCCGGGAAATAGGATCTGCCCAAGCCGTGAAAATCATGGCTGAGGTCGCGCAGGAAGTTTATTTTTTGAAAAGCTGCACCCAGCCGCATGGCTGATGGTTTCAAATCCTGGTATTGCTGTTCATCACCTTCACAAAAAACCCGCAGGCACATCAGCCCAACTACTTCGGCCGATCCCAGAATATATTCTTCATAACCTTCACGGTCATAATCATCTTTATGCAGGTCCATCTCCATACTGCGCAAAAAGGTGTCGATGAGCTCCTTTTCGATGAGATATTTATTTACTGCCCACTGAAAATTATTCAGAATCGGATTTAAACTGATTTTTTCTTCGATGGCTTCATAAGTGTCGCGTTTAAAATCATCGAGTAGTTTTTGCTTATTGTATTCGTGGAAGGTGTCCACAATCTCATCTGCGAAACGCACAAATCCGTAAATAGCATAAATGGGATCATGAAACCGTTTGCTAAAAAAACGGATGCCCATAGAAAAAGAAGTGCTGTAAGTTACAGTAGTTAACTTACTCGACTGCTTTGATATCATGTCGAACAACTCTTTCATGGTTTAATTACTTTCTTGTTCAGCAATGAGTTTGGTTACAATTTGCCCCGAAATAATCGATGGCGGTACGCCGGGACCCGGAACTGTTAACTGGCCTGCATAGTAGAAATTGCGCAGTTTTGGATTTTTTATCGATGGTTTTAAAAACGCTGTTTGTAGCAAAGTATTGGCCAAACCGTAAGCATTTCCTTTGTAAGCGTTATAATCTTTAATAAAATCAGACTGAGCATAACTCCGCTTGTAATCAATATGATCTTTGATGGATTCACCGGTCATCTTTTCCAAACGATCAATTACGATGTTCAGGTACTTTTCCCTGATTTCATCCGTGTCTTTTAATCCGGGTGCTACAGGGATAAGGAGGAACAAATTTTCATGACCCTCAGGTGCTACGGCATCGTCATATTTTGATGTCATGCAAACATAAGCCGAAGGTTTTTCAGGCCATTTTGGGTCATCGTAAATCGCACGGGCATGTGGCTCAAACTCCTCATCAAATAAAAGATTATGATGCTCCAGTTTGTCCAGCTTTTTGTTTACCCCAACATACCAAAGTAACGATGATGGTGACATCACCCTGGAATCCCAGTATTTTTCCGAATATTTGCGGTATTCAGCAGGTAAAATATTTTGCTCGATATGATGATAATCTGCTGCTCCCACAAAATAATCAGCTTCGTAAGCTGCACCAAGATTAAGGGCGGATTTGATTTTGTTGGTCCCAAATTCAAATTGCTCAACCGGGGCATTGTAGATAAACTTTACGCCTTTACTTTCGGCGAGTTTTACCATGCCTTCAATAATTTTGTGCATACCGCCTTTGGGATACCAGGTCCCCAGCTTGATATCACCATAGTTCATCAGGCTGTAAAGCGCCGGAGTTTTTTTTCCGGTTCCCCCAAGGAATAAAATCGGGAACTCAAGCATTTGCAACAACCTGGGGTTTTTAAAATACTTGCGGGTGTAGTTGTGGAACGACTGAAACATGTGCAGTTTCATGGATGCTTTCAGCAATCTGAACTCAGCATATTCCAGGAATGAAAGACTGGGTTTATGCACAAATTCCTTCATGCCCACATTGTACTTGTATTCGGCTTCTTCCAGAAATTCCTTAAGCTTGCCGCCTGCTCCTTCTTCTATTGATTCGTACAGTTTGTACATTTCCTCGATGTCAGCGGGCATATCTACCACGTCATCTTTTCCATAAAAAATGCGGTAGGACGGATCAAGGCGCATCAAATCGTAATAATCGGTAACCTGTTTGCCAAAATCCTCAAAGTAGGATTCAAAAATATCGGGCATCCAGTACCAGCTGGGGCCCATATCGAAGGTGTAGCCATTGGCTTCGAATTTACGGGAACGGCCTCCGGGAGAGGAGTTTTTTTCGAATACAGTAACATCAAAACCTTTATCAGCAAGCCCTGTGGCTGCTGAAATGCCGGCGAAACCTGCACCTATAACAATCACTTTTTTTTTCATTTCACTCAAATTAGCCTAAGAAACTGTACAAAATAAACAAAGTTAAATATATCAACAGGTAAATCCTGTAAAAGTTCCGCATTTTGATGTATTCAGTATTTTCAGGAAACATGTTGCCAACCAGTGCTTTTGTTTCCTTCACGAAAACGGGCTTGATGTTGATGGTCCAGCTATCGGTGTCGTAAACGATTTTTCTGAACTTGCTTCTGTAAAAAGTGAGCGGCAAACCCCAAATCACGAAAAGTATTAACCAGATACTTAATTCGATATTGAAAACTGTAAACGACATTTCTTTTGAATTTCTATTATTTGGGAAACAGGCATTTGGGCTATTTTGTTTAATATTTGATAAATATTAACAAACAAAGGATGAGAGATTCTGCTTGACAAGATTTGTGATCAACACAATCGACGCAAACGTAAGACCGACGGAATTCCAAAGCAGACAATGTGATCATTTCTTTCTTTCATATCATTCCATTAGGCCTTTAAGTGTTTCGGCATCCGGCAAAGCATCTTCGAGTTCAGGCGGCAGGGTTTCACTGGTTTTATAAGTTGCAACACCCATGGGTTTTGAAAAATCACGAAAGCTGTATTCAACCTTTTTGTTGTTTTTTTCCTTGCAAAGTATAATACCGATGGAAGCGTTTTCGTGGGGAAGCTTCACCATATCATCAAGTGCTGAAAGATAATAATTCATCTTACCCACATATTCGGGTTTAAATTTTCCCTTTTTTAAATCGAATGCTACCAAAGCCTGCAAACGACGATGGTAAAATAAAAGGTCAACAAAATATTCATCCTCTTCAACGATTAAACGAAACTGGTTGCCCATAAATGAAAAATCGGGTCCCAGCGACATCAGGAACTTGCGTATGTTTTGAACGATTTCGTTTTCCAGAACACGCTCATCTATTTCATCGTCTGCATCTTCCACATTTACAAAATCGAGCAGGTACTGGTCCTTAAAAGCTCTTATTGCCTTGTTAGAAAGTTTATCAGGCATAGTTTGCTCAAAATTGTTGGGAAGTAATTTGTCGTGCAGGTGGCTTTTATTTTTCAGTTCGGTACGTAAATGGCGGACACTCCAAAAGTTTTGTGCCGTTTTGATGATATAATACCAGCGTTCGTCTTCCGTGTTTGTTTTTAGGATTATTTCGTAGTGGTGTGAAAAAGGAGTTGAAAAAAAGGCGTTAGCGTTCTTTTTTTTTGTTTGACTTGTCAATGAATCTAAACTTGGTTTTTTACCTCCTGGAAATTTTTCAGATCCAATTTTGTCCGACACTGTCGGTAAAATTATCATCTTGCCATATTCCAATTTGCTCGTCACTGTCGGACAAATTGTTTTTGATGAATTCCATTCCTGATAAAATATTCGCATTTTCCTAATATTAGAACCCGAAAAACCTCTCAATCCGGGCAATTCCAATTGAAGTTTTGCTGCGATTTCATCATTTACTTTAGCTCCCCATTTATTTGCGATAAATTCATCATCTAACATTTTCCCAACCCAAAAATATAACCGCAACATTTCGGCATTGGCAATTTTAGCCACAGCGTATCTGCTGGCAAGGATTTGCTGTTTTAGTTTTATGACGAGGTTTATTGATAATTGATTGGGTTTCATGATTCTTCAAATTAATGTATCAGCTATAACATATGCAAACCTAATTAAAAATTGGCGCTCTGTGATTTTTGCAATTCAATTATTTTGGGTTTCCGTGTTGTTGTATTTATCATTATACGACAAAAAATTTGCTTTTTAAAATAAAATGTATGTAGATTTGCGGCTTCAAAATTTAACAATGACAAGATCAAATAAAAATACATGGTGGTGGCTCTTGAATTTCACAGATAAGTGAGGAAAAGGGCGTACACAAAAATTTAAATAGGCTCATCTCACGATGGGCTTTTTTTATGTTGAAATTTAAAATGGATATCAGAACTTCAAATACATGGTG
>CAYNDN010000319.1:0-6208 GCA_964395075.1 uncultured Lentimicrobiaceae bacterium
GTTTTTAATGGAATTGCGGCATTGTGTATAAGGTAGGCTAAAAAACGGAAAATTCTACATGCTTCAAAGATTCTAAATTTCTGATAAATTTGCGCCGGATAACAGGAATCATCATGGCAAAATCTCAATCGAAAAAGCAAAAACACCAAAAGAAGCAACAGGCGGGAAAAGCCGTGAATCAATATTTGTTCCTGGCAGGCATCCTGCTGCTAACTGTAATCGTGTACGCCGGTGCCATGAGCCACGATTTCATCTACCAGTTCGACGATGACCTTTACGTAACAAATAACACCGACATCCAGGCACTTACCTGGGAAAACATCAAAACCGTCTTTTCAAAATCGTATGTGGGACTATATCTCCCGCTGACCATGATGAGCTACATGGTTGAATTTGCATTGTTTGAACTAAATCCGCAACCCTACCACATCATCAACCTGATCATCCACCTCATGAACACGCTCCTGGTTTTTGTACTTATCAGGCGGCTGAAGCCAGGCTTGTATGTAGCTTCTGTGGTGGCCTTTGTGTTTGCATTGCATCCAATGCATGTGGAATCGGTAACCTGGATTTCCGAGCGGAAAGACGTGCTCTACACACTTTTTTACCTCGCAGGACTTATTACATGGTTAAGATATATCGATAAACCATCCTCTGGCAGGTATCTGGCAACAATGGGTTTGTTTGTGCTGTCCTTGCTTTCAAAGACCACGGCTGTCTCGTTTCCACTTTTTATAGTAGCATTGGATTGGTTTAGCGGAAGGAAGCTCTTCAGCAAAAAGGTCATTCTGGAAAAGATCCCGTTTTTTGCATTAAGTCTGGCCCTCGGACTGTTAGGTATCTATTTCACCAGTACTGCCAATGATGCCTCCACCCCGGATATTGCCTGGGCTTTCCGGCCATTCATCGTTAGCGATGCATTAATGATGTACCTCTATAAATTCATTGCACCTTTCAACCTGATGAATTACTATTATTATCCCGAGATAACAGATGGCAAACTTCCAACACGGTTTTATGTTTCGTCAGGAATTCTTATTGCAGTGATTGTAGCTGTTTTCATCCTGGTTTTCAAATCCAAAAATAATAAACAAGACATCCTGCTTGGGCTGATCATTTTTGCCGTTCCAACCCTATTTGTACTACAGCTTATCCCGGCAGGGCGTGCTTATGCCGCCGATCGATACACATACCTTTCATACATTGGACTTACTTACATTTTTGCAGTCCTGACTAGCGACGTCCTACGCGATCAATCCCGGAAAATGATGCAGGTTAGGGCTACGGTTATTGTGATCATAGCATTTTTTGCTATCGGATTTACGTACCTTACCTGGGACCGGAACAAAGACTGGAAAGACAGCTTTACACTTTTCAATGATCTGATAGAAAAAAATCCGGATCACTTCCATCCCTATTTGATCAGGGGAATTACCCACGTACAATTTGGCAACCGCGAGGAAGCTCTGGCAGATTACAATAAAAGTTTATCGCTAAACCCAAATAGCGCCAAGGCCTTTGCAAACCGGGCATCAGTTAAAGGAATGCTGGGTGATTATGATGGCGCATTTGAGGATGCTAACCGCGCTTTGGAAATTCTGCCGGGCTACGAAAATGCACTAAATAACAGGGCAACAGCAAACATTTATAAGGGGAATTTTGAAGCTGCCCTGCAGGATATTGACGCCATTCTTGCCGTGGATTCATCAAAGACTGCGGTTTTATCAAAACGGATCATGGTCAATGAAAATCTCAACGATTATGAGGGCGTTTTAGAAACCTGCAAGATGCTTATACGGCATGAGCCAAACAATTATGAGCATTATGGAAAAGCCGGTGAAGCATATTATCGGCTGAATAATAACGAGGAAGCGATCAGTTATTTTACAAAAGCTATGGAGATGAACAGGCAATACTATCAGCCTCTGATGCTGCGCGGAAATGCATATTACAAAATGAAAAACTACGAAAATGCCCTGGCCGATTTTACCCGGTTTGCCCAAATCACCAACGATCCCAGTGCTGTTTACAACATGGGCATGAGCAACATGATGCTGGGAAATATGGCCCGGGCCTGCGAAAGCTGGCAAAAAGCCATGGAGCTTGGGCACAACCTTGCACCTGAACGCATTCGTGAAAATTGCAATTAAGCCTAGCTGACTCAAATCAAGTTGTCCGGCAAAGTAATTTACATATGGAATTTTTTTTGTAAATTACAGCCAAACCATATATAAATGAAAGCGACAAAAACAATTATTGGATTCCTTTTAACCATTTTCCTTTTATTTTCCGCCAATCTGAATGCGCAGCAGGATTCCACAAAATTCGGAGGCCGACCATCATTTTATTTACAAGCATGGGGGCCTGAAGGTTTAGGTGCACATTTTAATATTTTTCTCAGCAACCGGATATCATTAAATGCTGGATTAGGGTTTAATATTGATGCGCACATTGGTACCAATTTCTATTTCTCAAAAAGAAACCTTTCGAAAGGAGCATTTTATGCAGGCGCTCAGTTTTGTAGCTATCGCATATTTAAATTCAACTTTACAGGTAAGGAACGACAATTGGCCATATATTTTCCTTTGGGTTACGAATATATCAGCGAAAAGGGATTTTCTTTTCAGGTAGATATAGGCCCCAACATTTTCCAAAAAGATTGGGGACAATTCAACACTTTTCCAATCATGGCCTCACTTAAAATTGGATTTTCACCAAAAAAATGACATTCTCAGCACCACTCATCCCCGGAAAACTGATCAGGCGTTACAAACGGTTTCTTGCAGATGTTGAACTCGAATCCGGGGAAACCGTTGTTGCCCATTGCACCAATTCAGGCTCTATGAAAAGTTGCATCGAGGTAGGTGCGGAAGTTTACCTGAGCCCGGCCAGCGATCCCAAAAGAAAAACCCAATACACCTGGGAAATGATAAAAATTAATGGGAAATGGGTCGGAATCAACACGGGCATACCAAATATCCTTGCCTTTGAAGCCATCAAAAATCAGCAGATTATTGGCCTGAAAGGTTATACAGATGTAAGGCGGGAGGTAAAATATGGCAACAGCCGGATCGACATATATGCTCAAAACGAAACGGAAAAATGCTTCATCGAAGTGAAAAATGTAACCATGAAGGAAGGCCGGTTTGCCCGGTTCCCTGATGCTGTGACCACCCGTGGCAAAAAACACCTGGAAACACTGATGGAAATAAAGGCTGCCGGTATGCGGGCAGTAATGCTTTACGTAATCCAGCGCCAGGATGTGGAAATATTTGCCCCTGCCCGGGAAATCGATCCTGATTATGCCGAAGCACTTATCCGGGCTTTTGCTTCAGGGGTAGAAATTTTCCCGGTTCTTGCTGAAGTGTCACCACAAAAAATTGAGATCATCAAAATCCTGCCTTTTGATCTTTCCTTGTAAGCCGTGTATGCTGACTGGAAGAGATTAAAAAAATCAATCCCAATACTCATATTCATAAGCCAGAATATACTTCCGGTCGGGCATCACCACATCGCCGGCATTGGCTTCCGAAATAGCCGCAACTGTTTGGATGGTATTGGCATAGGCTTCTTTACCCGAAATCACCGGTTTAAAAAGCGTGGCGCGGACTTCGGTTAGTTTCCCTTCATCATCATATTCCCTGAAAACTTCATGGCTCATAAAACCATCCGCATTAACCTCTACCTGGCTGGTTGCGTTGCCATTGTCGTCATAAACCATCTTCACCGTGTTTTTGCGGGAGCGATCCTCTTCTTTAACCTCAACCATGTTGCCGGCTTCGTCGTAAGTGTACAGGTTTTTCTCAATCAACTTGTCGTCTTCATCATATTTGAACGAACCTGTACGGTTACCTGCTTCATCATATTCATTCACCACCTTGCTGGTTTCATCATCCTTGAATATCACAGCCTCAAACACATTGCCCTGTTCATCAAATTTAAATTCGTTTTTTTCGATTAACTCACCATAGTCATATCTTTCTTCCTTCACCAATTTATCTCCATCATAGGTGAACTTCTCTTCGGTTTCAACTTCGCCGTCTTCATCAATCAGCACCTTGTGTGAAAAGTTATCGCCTACATATTCATACTTCATCGTATCCACGCTTCCATCTAAGTAATGCACAAACTTTTTCAGAGGCCTGCCATTTTCATCTCGCTCATAGCTGAGTTTTTCTTCGAGTGCTCCGGTTTCATCATAGCTTTCCTCTTCAACCAAAAAATTGTTGTCATCATATTTATAGAGCATTCTACCGATAAGGTTTCCAAAATCATCATAGCGGTCCTCCCCGATCAGATTGCCGTATTCGTCAAAAATATTTTTGCCATAAGGAATGCGACCTTCAAAATCGCGGTAATCTTCATGCTTCTCTTCCGGTGGTACATCAATTCTGAATACATTGCGAATTTTTACTTTCCTGCTCATGTGTGTTATTTTTTTAGTTTGACTCTTTTATAATGATCATTTTTACTCCATGTGGATATTGAATAGTCTTCAGTCGGCAGTTGGCAGTCTTCAGTCGGCAGTCCTCAGTCAGCAGTCTTCAGTCGGCAGTCGGCAGTCCTCAGTCAGCAGTTCTCAGTCGACAGTCCTCAGTCAGCAGTCTTCAGTCGGCAGTTCTCAGTCAGCAGTCTTCAGTCGGCAGTTGGCAGTCGGCAGTTTGTTTTTTTCTGGCTACTGCTTACTGCCTACTGTCTTCTTGCCCACTGCCTACTGCCCACTGTCCTTCTGCCTACTACTCGCTGCAAATTCCTTTCTACATTCTATCAAATTAACGATGCTGTAAAAGTCTGATTAACTACATTTGCGCTTTGCAATATTAAACGATTCGATCATGACCACAAAACGTATCAAAATGAAAAAACTAATTTACTTACTAATTGTTGCAGGACTGATGATGCAAAGTTGTATGCAGGAACAGAAAATGAACTATCCACAAACCAAAAAAGGCGATGTTACCGATGATTATCACGGAACTGTAATTGCTGACCCTTACCGCTGGCTGGAAAACGACACTTCAGCAGAAACCGAGGCATGGGTGAAGGAACAGAACAAAGTTACTTTTGGGTATCTTGAAAAAATCCCCTTCCGTAACCAGGTGAAAGACCGCCTGACCGAAATCTGGGATTACCCGAAATTCAGTGTGACTTTTAAAAAGGGCGACCGCTATTTCTATTTTAAGAATGATGGTATGCAAAACCAAAGCGTGCTGTTTATGCAGGAAAACCTGGACGCAGAACCCGAGGTGCTGCTCGATCCCAATAAACTCTCAGATGACGGCACTGTTGCGCTGGCCAGCTACAGCATTTCCAAGGACGGCAAGTACCTGGCCTACGGCATAGCCCGCGGCGGCTCCGACTGGAACGAAATTTTTGTAATGGAAATCGACAGCCGCAAATTGCTGGACGATCACCTGAAATGGATCAAATTCTCCGGTATTTCATGGGAAGGCAACGGATTTTACTACAGCCGCTACAACGAGCCCACAGGAAGCGAGCTTTCAGGGAAAAATGAATTTCACAAAGTATATTACCACAAAGTGGGTGATGATCAGTCCGGGGATAAACTGATTTGGGAAAATCCGGATTATCCGCTCAGGAACTACTATGCTTCCACCACCGAAGACGAAAAGTTTCTGAAAATATACGAAACCGAAAGCACAACCGGGAACGCCCTTTATATAAAAGACCTCACCAAAAAGAATGCAAAATTTAAAACAGTAGTTGCAGATTTTGACAACGTACATGATGTGGTGGATGTGATTGATGGCAAAATGCTGATTCGCACAAACTGGGAAGCCCCAAAATACCAGTTGATCGAAGTTGACATCAAAAACATGGACCGGAAAAACTGGAAATCACTCCTCCCCGAAAAAGAGGAAGTACTTGAAGGTATTTCGCTTGTGGGCGGGAAAATAGTGGTTGAATACATGAAGGATGCCTACAGCCAGGCTTTTATTTATGATATGAAAGGCAACAAAACAGGCAACCTCAACCTGCCGGGAATCGGAACCATGAGCGGGTTTAACGGCGAAAAAGATGAAACGGAAGCATTTTACGGTTTCACCTCCTTCACCTTCCCGAGCACCATTTACAAATACGACATCGAAAAAAACGAATCTGAAATTTACCGTGCGCCACAGATCGATTTTGATGCCTCGAAATACGAGACCAGGCAGGTTTTCTATACAAGCAAGGATGGCACAAA
>CAYNDN010000320.1:0-6200 GCA_964395075.1 uncultured Lentimicrobiaceae bacterium
GTTCTGTAACTGATATGAGTTATATGTTTATGGGGGCAAGTGCCTTTAATCAGGATATTAATGGTTGGAACACGGGTTCAGTAACCGATATGAACAGGATGTTTCAACAGGCATCAGCCTTTAATCAGGATCTCAACAGTTGGAACACGGGTTTAGTAACCGACATGAGTTACATGTTCAATGATGCGTATGCCTTTAATGGGGACATCAGCAATTGGAACACAAGTGCTGTAACCAATATGAGTCACATGTTCAGTTTAATTTCTTATCATTCTTCTTGTTTCAATCGGGATATCAGCAATTGGAACACAAGTTCTGTAACTGATATGAGTTACATGTTTTATATGAATTATGAATTTAACCAGAACATAGGTGGATGGAACACAAGTTTAGTAACGAATTTTGAATATATGTTCTATGTAGCAAACAGTTTTGATCAAAATTTAGGCAGTTGGAATATAACTAAATTGACCCAGGCAAGGAATATGTTTTATGGGGTAACCCTCTCAACCGCCAATTACGATGTTCTGCTCATAGGGTGGGCCGCACAAAGTGTAAAGCCATCTGTGCAATTTCATGCTGGCAGTAGCAAATACTCCCTCGGTGCAGCAGCCGCAGCAAGATCTACGTTAACATCGGAACCAAATAATTGGATTATTATCGATGGCGGACAAAACCAAACCTTAACCTGGGACGGCTCCGTGAGCACATTGTGGACCGTTGCAGGCAACTGGGATTATAATGTAGTTCCAACATTCCAGGACAATGTTATCATACCCATTGCTGCAAATTATACCAATGCCCCCGAAGCCTGGGGTACGGGTGACAACGGTGCCTCCTGCAACAACATCACCATTAGCAGCGGTGCTAAGCTCACCATCAGTGGTTCGCTCATCACATACGGCAGCGTAACAAATAGCGGCACGGTGGAGATGTCGCAAACATTTAGCCCTTTAAATCAATGGAAACTGATAAGCATGCCCTTTTCAAATGTAACAGCCAATACTTTTCTGGATATGTACCTGCAACAGTGGAATGAACCTGCACACAAATGGGAAGATATTATCCCCACTTCAACGCTGCTGGTACCAATGAAAGGCTATAGTTATTTCCAAACCGACTACAGCAGTGGTGGAAAACCTGGCGGTTACACCATCACCTATACCGGCACGCCAAACACCGGCGAACAGTTACTTGACATTGACTTTACCGTTAATGGCTCAGGAAATCAGGGAGCCAACCTCTTCGGCAACCCATACCCTTCATATTTAGACTGGGATGAAGTTGATTCATACGGTGCCAAATACACCTGGAATGGTTCGGGATATGACCAGTATGTTTTTGTGTCAGGTTCGGGATATGGCGAAGGCAACCGATATGTTGAACCTATGGAAGGTTTCTTTATTGTCAGTAATAGCCCTGGTAAATTTTATCTTTTTAACAATTCACGAACCCATACAATCACCGTCAAATCCGGCGATGACAAAGCCCTGCAACATGGTCTTGTGCTGGTAGCTTCGGGCAGTGCTTACGACGATGAGCTTTGGCTGGTTTTCGATGAGCAGGGCTCCGAAAATTTTGAGCAGCAACGCGATGCATGGAAAATGCTTTCATACAACGACAGCATTTCGCAACTCTGGTCGGTAAGCCCCTCTGGCAAACTCTCCATAGATGCCCGCCCTGAATTTGAAAGTATCCAGCTCGGCTTTGCTAACAACGTGGCCGACTTCTACACCATTGGCATCAAAGAAATTGAAGGTGTTAGCTCAGCCACACTTGAGGACACCAAAACCGGCACTTTCCACGATTTAACAAAAAGTGCTTACGAATTTGCATGGGATACAAGTGATGATGAAATGCGCTTTAAACTTCATTTAAATACCGTTGGAATTGGGGAAACCCCAACCAGAGAAAGCAACATTTTGATTTATTCGGCCAACGGTCTGATATTCGTTAAAAACGGGAGCTTTGCAGATATCCCCGGCCGTGCATCCGTAACCGTTACCGATATCATGGGCAGGGTTGTTTTGCAACAGCAAATCCTATCTGGTGAATTGGTTGCTATTCCAGCAAACCTGCAAACAGGCATTTATCTGGTGACAGTAAAAAATGGACAAGATTTAAAAACACAGAAACTGTTTATCAAATAATTGTTTACAACAACCCTGAAAGTGTCGCAGTTTTGCGCACTGTCAGGGTTTTAAATTGTACCCGAAAAATAAACTTGGCAACTATTTACCAAAAACGATGAAGCATGATATTTTTTAAGAAACCAAAACAACAAATTATATCGGATATTTCTGTTGCATACCATTGGCATAATCCTTCAAGCGGTGCATTAATAATCTACAACCTCAGCAACAATATAATGCGCAATCTTGAAATCACCATCGAAAATTTGCAACAATCAGGCTTCACTTATGAGATTAACAAGATACCTTTCAAAACCGGCTGGCTCCTTGATTACAAAAATTTTCCTGACACTAAACAGGCAATATTTAACGGGGAAATTAAATCAGTAGCAATCATTATCGGAGAACACGTAAGGTATTTTTTTCCTGTCGAAAAAAGGTTTAAACAACTGTAAACATCACAATCAGCAAACAATTTTAAAGAATTAATTAAAACAAAATTCAAATCATGAAAAAATTCAGAAATATTCTTTTAACAGCCATCATGGTGCTTGCCTTTGCAGGTTTGAGCGCCCAGTCGCCGCCGCCACCCAATGGTGGCAACAATCCCTCCGGTGGAAATACTCCTGTTGGCGGCGGCGCTCCCATCGGCAGCGGCCTGGTAATCCTTCTTGGGTTTGGCGCAGTTTATGGCGCAAAGAAGCTGTACAATTTCAGAAAAAGTAGTATAGCAGAATAGTTTTCAACCTGCACGAATACAATCCCGGATACTCTGGCATCCGGGATTTTTTTTTAATCATCATACCCATTAACCTTTCATAGAGTATGAAAATCGCATCTTCAATTTTTGATTTTTCGATGACTTTAAAACAACCCAAATTAAACCACCACCGGCCTCAATTTGCATTAAATGATTTTACTCAGCTCTCCAATCCTCACAACTTTCTCATCCCTCAACACCAAACACTCCCGCCCAGGCGGTATTTCGGCTAACACCTCAACAAACAACAAACATTTTCTCCCCATTTTAAGCAAAAATCTTGCTCTCTTAAGCATCAGTAAATCAAGCTGTTAAAAATACGATTAAGGTGTGGTTAAGGTGGTGGTGGATTTTTACTAAGGTCGTTTTTTTGCATTTACCCTGCCTGTGCCTGTATTTTTGGCAGTGTAATAATGATGCTATGGCGAAAAATAATGATGATAACAAGGGCAGGCCAATTCAGAAGAATCCGGAACCGGGTTCTTTGGAAAAGGAAATCGAAAACCTCATCGGTATGGAAAAAACCAAGCGCAGGATTGTGGGGAAACTATTCAGCCAACATACAACACCTTCGAATAAATCAAGTAAATGATTAACACATATTTATTAATTAAAATTTTAAGATGATGAAAAAGACAATTATTTTCTTAGCACTAATGGCATTTTTTGCCACAACACATGCCCAGTATCTGACCTGGCATCAAATGGGATGTTTTTCGTTAGACCCTGTAAATGAATCACTACAAAGAGCAGATTATACTTCAGGAGCCATATCAAACGCTGATATTCCTTACGTGGCTTATTGTAATTACATGAATACCACATGGAAAACATACGTAAAAAAGTATAATGAACCAGAGTGGAAATTGGTTGGCTCTGCTTTCGAAAATTTTAACAATCCTTCATTGGTTATGGACACAACAGGCACACCTTATGTGTTTATGAATGATTATCTCAACAACGGAAAGTCGTATGTGAAATATTACAATGGAAGCAGTTGGATTAATGTTGGAGCAGCAATTTTGTATGATGCGACTGAAAATTCAACTTTAGCCATCGATGCATCGGGTTATCTTTATATTGCTATTGATGATCGTGATAATGACTCAACAGCGGTTGTACAAAAATTTTCTTTGAGTGTATATGGATCTCTGGGTGGTGGCACATGGCAAACGCTTGGTGCGGCAGGTTTTACTGAAAGCATTGACAACAAGATGACATTAAAAGCAGATGACTCCGGAATGCTTTACCTCAGTTATCTTACGATAGAGAATGGCGCCAGAATAGCAAAAGTAATGATTGTGAATAAATTGGTTAAGACAAGTCATAGACCTAAGGATAAACCGGAAAATTAATTAGCAAACATTATAATATTTAATAATACCAAAACCGAATTATGAAAAATCTAACATTCAAAAAAACAATGCTGATGCTCGCCTTCTTATTCGTTGGCTGGAGCGCGATGGCACAAGACAGTTATGTAGTTTCGGGTGCCGGAACAAGCAAGGTAAACGGCACGTATGTAGAAAGTGGCACATACAATGGTAAGCCCTATTACTTATTCAACAACGCAGGTACTATGTATGGTATTAGCTGGTTAGGAGCTTATTGGGGCATTAGTAAAACCACCAACGGCGCAGTAGCAGATATTCGCAATACGTATTACAAAAATACGAATACCGGCAGCACACCGCCGGAAATTGGTTGGGTAAAATTATTTGGATATGGTTTTCCACCAACGGTTACATTGTATGTGCTACCTGCTCCTATGCAACTTGTTTTCACTACCACGGCAGCCAACCAGGAAGTAAAAATCCCGCTCAAGGGAACCGTAGATGTAATAATAGACTGGGGCGACGGCACCGATAACGACCCCATCACCACCGCCGGAAACGTTGGCCATATTTACGCCACCCCTGACACTAATATTGTAAGTATTACGGGTACACTTACCGGGCTGGGTGCCGGTTCAACAGTAGGCCAATATCAAGCTTATCTTACTAAAGTACTTAGTTGGGGCGATGTGGGGCTGATAGATTTAAGTTATGCATTTTATAATTGTAGTTTATTAACGGATGTACCGGATGATCTGCCTTCAACAGTGACTAATCTTCAAGGTGCCTTTTACAAAACCACCGGTTTTAACGACGACCTGAGTAACTGGAATACTGCGAATGTAACTAATATGAAACACTTGTTTAAAGAATCAGGTTTCAATCAGGATATTAGCAGTTGGAATGTTGAAAATGTAACCAATATGTCCGGCATGTTCCATGACGCTCAATTTAATCAGGGTATTGGAAACTGGAATGTGGGCAAAGTTACCGATATGACTTTTATGTTTTCGGGAGACACAATTTTTAATCAGGACATCGGCAACTGGAATGTGAGTAAAGTTACCAATATGTCGCACATGTTTAAATATGCCAAAGCCTTCAATCAGGATATTAGCAATTGGGATGTTGATTCCGTAGCATATATGGCGCTAATGTTCCAGGGTGCAATTGCCTTTGACAAAAATCTTGGAGATTGGAATATCAATAGTTGTGAAAACATGCAAGACATGTTTAATGGTGTAACCTTATCCACCCCCAACTACGATTCTACCCTTATCGGCTGGGCAGCACAAACAGTAAAACCCAATGTACCATTTAATGCTGGAAACAGCCAATATACCTGTGGTTTGGCAGCTATTGCCCGGGACACCCTTACCGAAGCTCCCAACAACTGGACCATTACCGATGGCGGCCAGGCAAGCGATTGCCCCATGCAGCTTAAGTTTGTAATGGGTTGCGACGGGGTTCAATTGCCGTTATATGGTTCGGTAAACTGTACGGTAAACTGGGGCGATGGCTCGGCACCCGAACATTTTACGACTCCGGGCTTGAAACCCCATACTTATAACCCTGGAAGCACCTACATCGTAACTATCAGCGGAAGCTTATCACAGTTTGGCAGGCCTGTAACTACCTCCGGTGCCTGGGAAGGACATAATTCCCTCACCGAAATGATCATATTTGGTAATATCGGTTTAACTTCCTTGCATGGCGCATTTTGGGCATCAACCAGCATTATTAAAGTGCCTGAAGAACTGCCGGCAACGGTTACCGACCTGAGTTACTGTTTTCATGGCGCGGGAAGCGGAACCCCGCAGGATTCCATCCAAAACCTCGACAAATGGGATGTGAGCAACGTCACCAACATGGAGCACATGTTTACCGGTAAAAAGAACATAAACCCCGATCTAAGCAATTGGAACACAGGGAATGTAACCAACATGATGGCCATGTTTGCCGGTTGTGAAAAAT
>CAYNDN010000321.1:0-5083 GCA_964395075.1 uncultured Lentimicrobiaceae bacterium
ATTCCGGCGGGAGCTCCCCAGGTGTTTCCGGTAATCACCCCTGAATACTTTCCGTCTTCCAGTTTGTCGTCATCACCGGTAGCAAATATCACACCTGCACTTATGACGTCATCTGTAGTTTGGCCGTAGCGGTAACCGATTCTAAGGTTTGCGCCCAGCCCGCCGATGTCGGCACCGGTATGATAACCGGTACTGTCTTTTACTTTGGCTTTCCCCAGGTTGTAATTTGCAAAACCCGTTATCCTGAACCTGTCCATCATAAAATCGGCATTTCTGCTAAAAAAGGTTCCCAGCCAAACGACGTCTGCTTTATAATCATCCTCAAAATTGAATCTGAAGGTTCCGTTATATTGGGTCAGTTTGCTGTTTAGCCCCTGGCCATAAATGGAAATGCCTCCCTCACCATTTCCGCGATCTCGGAGATAATAAACGGATCCGCCAACTTTCCATACTGGAGTAATGTCGCCTTCGTAAGATGCAAATTGCAGGGTTACATCATCGTTTTCTTCGATGTTGTTTTCATAAAGCTGGAAATATCCGAAAGTCCATCGTGAAAAATCTTTTGCTTTGTGAATGCGAATACCCACGGCATCGGTTCCCCAATAGGCAAGGCGATAACCTGTGGTGGCCATTTTATCGAAGAATGTACGGTAGGTGTCATACGGTGTGTCGAAGAGCCGCTGCATTCCCAGATTAATAAACCATCCCGGGGCAGGCCTGTATTCCACTACAATGTTTTGTGTTTGCAGGTTTACCTGATCTGATGAGATAGCACCACCCAGGTTGCCACCGGTTCCATAAGACTGATCACCCCACGTCCAGTCGATCTCAAAGGAAGCCCGTAAAGTGGCTTTGCCGTTAAAAAGTTTGGGCTGATAGATAAAAAACGGGATGATCCGCTGTTCAAAATAAAAGTTGGTGGCAGTGTCGCTGGTGCGGGTGGTGTTGTCGCCAAACAGCCGGCCAATTACCTGGCCTTTCATAAACACACTTTCCGGATAAAAGTTGGAACTCACACCCTGATTGATAAAATAGGCGATAAACTGGAATTCCTTGTTGGCTTTTCGCGGCACCTGCTTTTCGAAATAGCTGACGTAGTTGCTCGTCATGCTTGAGTTGAGCTCCTGTGCACGGGTGGCAAAGGTAAAAAACAGGAAAACAACTATCAGGAGGGTAAATTGTATAATGTGTTTCATGATGTTCGGTTTGGTTGGAATTGAAATCGAGGGAAGGTGTTTGGATTATAAACCTGTCAGGTTTTTTACAGAAGACATCGCTATGCGAAAAACCTGACAGGTTTAAATCAATTGGCAATTATTCTTGTCCTATCCAGTAATACTTCTGCACATTGTCCGTACCTAAAAGTCCTCCACTTGTGCTGCCAAATCCTTCTTCAGCAGTTGGAGGGGTTACCCCCGGGATGACTGGATCGATCTGGGCAACTTCGTACCACATTGAATCCTGAGCCGCCGGGAACACTTTGAATATTCCATTGCTGGTTAATGCACTTGGAGATGCCTGCTCGAGTGTAATCTCCCAAATATCATCAATTTCAGTTTTGGTCATCTCATACGTACCCGATAACTCGAATGGTAAGCCTCCCAAAAAGGCAGTAACTAAATAACTTTGGTCTGCATAAAAATTGGCATACAATGAATCATCAAAACCATTGTCCGCGAGTATCTTAGAAATGTCGTAAGCTGACCATTTGCCAATGATACCGAGATCGTTTACACTCATCGAAACGAGGACTTCGGATGGTGTCGTTTCTCCGGATGTGTTAAAAATTTTGTCTGTCACAACAGAAACCTCAAGCATTTGATCTGCATCAACGCGATTTAAATATTCAATACTAATTTGCGCTGTTTTATCGCCTGCACTATGATCTACTGTGTAATTTATGTTTACTTCGTTTTCTCCTGTGAAACTCAGATCAAAACTTTCATTGTCCAAATCCCCTGACATACCCGCGGTTTTGTAAACTGCCTGATTAAAGGTAATGGTAGCCATTTGGTTGTCATCACTGAGGGAAAATTCTGCAATCTGTATTTCAGATGAATTCACATCCACCATTTCACTAATATCTGTTGTAAGGGCATTACCATTTTCTCCAAAAATCATATTTGCTTTTGCATTTACGGTAATGGTTTCATCCCCGTCGGGCTCGCTTTCGAACACCAGGTTAATAGTAACCACGGCATCACCAGCCGAATGCACCACACTGAATGATGCAGTATCCTGGTTGAGGCTGGTGATGGTTAATTCAAATGCATCATTACCGAGGGCTTCGGTTTTTTCGGCGTTTCCATAAACAGCCTGGTTAAATGTAACTGTAATGGTTGAATTGTCGTCGGATATCTCAACATTGGATATCTCAACGGGGACAATCGGATCATCATCATCGTCGTTACATGCAACGAAAGTGAGTGAAAATGCTGCAAGTAGCAGTGTTAACAATTTTACTGTTCTCATAATTTTAAACATTTTGATTTGTGAATATTGAATTTAATTAAATATGTTCTTCAAACAAAAATACACAACTGTTCAATGTTATGCAAAATCATTTTAGTGCATCTTTTTGAGTTTCTTTCTGTCAATCTTTCCGGCATCATTTTGTGGTAGCTCCTCCAAAAATTCAACATGTTTGGGTACTTTGTATTTAGCCAGTTTATCCAGGCAGTAATCGATTATTTCCTTTTTTGTCAATGATTTTCCAGGTGTTGCCACGATGAACGCTTTGCCGGTTTCTCCCCATTTTTCGTCCGGTACACCCACAATGGCAACATCGTTAACGTATGGGTTTTTCGAAATGATATGCTCTATCTCGGCAGGATACACATTTTCACCTCCTGAAATGTACATGTTTTTTATACGGTCAACCACAAAATAAAAACCGTCTTTGTCTTTAACCATCAGGTCGCCGGTATGGAACCATCCATCTCTGATGGCATTTTCTGTTTCCGCTTCGTTTCTCCAGTAACCCGGCGTAACTGTTGGCCCTGACAGAATGAATTCACCGGTTTCACCTTCGGCTACCTCCTGGTGGTTTGCGTCAACCAGTTTGGCATCATAATAAAAATTGAGTGTGCCAATGGAGCCTTTTTTTCTTGTCGCATCCTGATGGTCCAACGAAGTAACATTCGGGCCAACTTCGGTAAGGCCGTATCCCTGCCTGATCAGTACGCCTTTTTCGTGCCATTTTTCGATGAGTGGAACAGGCATGGACTCTCCCCCCACGATCAAATATCTAAGCCGGCTAAGTTTTACCTGATCAAAAACCGGAGATTCTGCCATCATTTTTAGCATGGTTGGAACCGCCCACCAGATAGTTGCGTGTTCCAGGTCAAGCATTTCAAGTACAAGGTCGGCATCAAAACTTTTAATGAGCATGGTATAGGCTCCGTGATGGATAAAAGGTGTGAGTAAAACATTCCAACCTCCGGTGTGGAAGGGTGGGGCACAGTTCAGTGAAACATCCTGCGATGTTATATTAAGCCTGA
Source organism: uncultured Lentimicrobiaceae bacterium (assembly GCA_964395075.1). Taxonomy (GTDB): domain Bacteria; phylum Bacteroidota; class Bacteroidia; order Bacteroidales; family 4484-276; genus SABY01. The sequence continues at coordinate 3,501 of CAYNDN010000321.1, forward strand.
GTTCTGTATTGATGCTGTTCCAGAATAGCATTTTGTGCGTGTAAATAGCACCCTTTGGAAAAGCTGTTGTGCCGGATGTGTAAAGGATAAATAGCGGATCGTCGGGTTTCAGGTTTGCCTTTATTGGTTTGCAATTTTTATACTCCCGGATGCATTCATCGTTAATCGACTGCAGTTCTGCCATCGATAACTTCAGCGGCACGGATTTGAAGGGCTCAAGGTTTTTGATCTTGTCCAGATATTTGTCTTCGTAAACCACACCTTTAACATCGGCATTGCCAATGATAAATTCCAGTTCAGAAGGGCTGAGCCGGTAATTGAGCGGCACGAGAATGATTCCGGATTTCTGGGCCACGGCAAACAAAACGATATATTCAATGCTGTATTCGGAAATGACGGCAATCCGGTCTCCTTTTTCAAATCCATGCATGGTTTGCAGGATTTCCGTAAGGTTGTTGCCCAGCTTATTGAATTGCGTGAAGCTATAGTTCCGGCCGGTTTCAAACTCCTTGAAAGCAGTCTTGAAAGGAGTGTAAGTAGCCCATTTTTCAAACCAGTCGAAAGTATTCATGTTTTTTAAATTTGTTATGCTTTAATTTTTTTGTTTCCTGAATAATAGATACTCAGCCCCACCACCGTAGAAACTAAAATGGCTGAAGATGAAGCAATGGCCGGATTCCTTACAGTGCCTTGCAAATAGGTGGTGAACCATCCAAAATTCCAGCCAAAGTCGTTTACCAGCCAGGGCAAAAAGTAATAAATTCCAAAATGTACGGTTATGGCAGAGATAGAGGCCCAGAGTGGCGCTTGTAACTTTACCTGTTTTAGGAATATCCCAAAAATAACCGGAATAAATGCAGCGGAAAAATATGCGTAAACACCATTTTGTGCCAGGATGGCCACGCTCAGTTTTGGGTTTATGATTTGCTCAATTGCCGTGAAAAATGTGACAATGCCAAGTATGACAATTGATATTTTATTAATGGTGATGTAGGTTTTCTCTTTTTTGATGTTCGAACCAAACAATGGTTGAATGATGTCGGAAGTGATGGTAGTAGAAACGGATTGGATTAACCCTTCGAGTGTTGACATCCCTGCCGAGATCAGGCCAAGTACAACTATCAGCCCGATGATCACTGCAAGGTTGCTGTTGGCAAAAACCGAAACCACATAAGCGGGAATGATTCCATCGTTTTTCAGGGCTTCGCCAGCCGCCGTTAAATCCGGGAATTCCAATCTGGCATAAAAACCGGTAAGTACCACAAGGAAGAAAAGGATTTCAACCACAGTGGCCACAACCAAAAACCGGTTAACATCACTTTCTTTTTTCAATAAAAGTGATTTGGTGATGATGTGTGGCTGCACCACCACGGCAATCCCCACGATAAACTGCGCAAAAATGATTTCGTAAAAGTCTCTGAATAATGGACTGTTGGGGTAGGTGGTTTTTGACAGTTGCGGATCAATTGCGGTGAGTTTATCAAAAAATCCGTTTACGCCTTCCCTAAAGTGCTCATACCCGGAAGTAAGCAAAATAATAGCCACAACCAGCATGATGCCTGCCTGAATGGTGTTTGTGTAAA
>CAYNDN010000321.1:5093-6183 GCA_964395075.1 uncultured Lentimicrobiaceae bacterium
TGAGTTTCACCAATATCGAACCTAAAGTAAATTTTTGTGTAAACCATGGAGTTTGCGCCCCCAAACATCATATACCCGAAAACAAAAATGATCAACCCTGCCAACACATAAACCTCATCAATATTTAGCGATTTGGAAAGTACCTTTGTGATAGCTACCACAATGAGCACAATGAAGGTAATGAGTAGCAACGACAGAAAAGCCATAGAAAGCGCGTAGCCTTTGCTGTTGTACCTTTTGCCTATCCACTGTGCCAGCGTAAGTGCTTTCACAGATTCACCATATCTGCGGAAATTCTTGGTGAGGATAATTAACGATACGATTGCGCCGAGGGGAAAAACCAGACCGAACGAAATAAAAGCTGCCAGTCCAAAATTGGCGATAAACCCCGGGTTGATCACAAAAGTTGCAGCACTGGTCATGGATGCAGCCAGCGAAAGGCCTACTGCCACCGGTGAAAAGCTGATATTTCCTACGGCGTAGTCAGAAATATTTTTGATCTTTAATGCGCCTCTGATCACGAACCAAAGAATCAGTGCGGCATAAAGCCCTATTAAAATCCATGTTCCTATTACCTGTGCCTGTGTCGCCAAATTGGGTGTTCGTTAATTGTTATTCGTTATTCGTTAATCGTTATTCGTTGATTGTTAATCGTTAATCGTTAATCGTTATTCCCTCCTTCGCTTAGTATTCGGAGGATGAAAAAGTTATTGAGTTATTTGGAAATTGAGTTATTAAGTTATTATGTTATTGAGTTATTCTTTGCCTAGTGACAATCTTAAGATTCATATTATTTTCTATCCCTGACAAATTTTTATTCCAGCCCTCTGCTCTCTGCGCCAAGCCCTCTGCTACTCCAAAACTCCAAAACTCCAACGCCCGAACACTCAATTCCTCAAACTCCTCTCTGCATTCCTGCGCTATGCTCTCTGCGCCAAGCGCTCTGCAATAAAAAAGATCAATCATTTCAATATTCCAAAACTCCAATATTCCACTCATCCATTACCCCATTACTCCTCTCCTCTATAAGCTACTTCTTCCCACCCCTCTAAAACCTGAAAGCCGCACTCGCAAACGCCAGTCCGCCTCC
>CAYNDN010000322.1:0-211 GCA_964395075.1 uncultured Lentimicrobiaceae bacterium
ATTAAAACTTCTTCACAAATTAAATTAAACAGTTGCTGAGAGTTACTGTTTTTAGTCTTAATCATTAAAAAATCCAAATATGAAATACAACTTTTTAGGAGATACCGGAGTGCTTGTATCGGAGCTTTGTTTTGGCACAATGACTTTTGGCGGGCATGGATTCTGGAAACCAATCGGACAACAACAACAATCCGAAGCCAATGAGCTTATT
>CAYNDN010000322.1:221-6182 GCA_964395075.1 uncultured Lentimicrobiaceae bacterium
AACAGCGGCATTAACTTTTACGATACTGCCAATGTGTATTCTGAAGGTGTTTCGGAAAAAATTCTTGGCCAATCCGTAAAAGGTCTTGGCCTGAACCGCCAGGATTTGTTCATTGCCACAAAGGTTAGAGGCCGCATGGGCGAGGGTGTGAACCGGGTTGGGCTTTCCAAACTGCATATTCAATATTCCGTAGATGATAGTTTGAAACGTTTAAATATGGATCACATCGACCTGCTTTATATCCATGGCGTTGATGAATTTACACCCATTGAAGAAACCATGCGTGGGCTGGAAGATGTGGTGAAAGCGGGCAAAGTGCGTTACCTCGGCGTGAGTAATCATGCTGCATGGCAGATTATGAAGGCCAATTCGTATGCTGAAAGCAATGGATGGAGCCGTTTTGAAGCTTGCCAGCATTATTATTCGATTGGCTCGCGGGATATCGAACGGGAACTGATCCCCATGATGGAAGACCAAAACCTGGGGTTGATGCCCTGGAGCCCTTTGTCAGGTGGCTATATGGCCGGGAAGTTTACGGGTAAAGGCAATGCCGAAAAGGATGCCCGCCGCGCTGAATTTGACTTCCCGCCACTTGACAAAGACAAAGCCGATAAAATTGTTGAGGTGATGCGGGATATCGCTAAGGATAAAAAGGTTTCGGTAGCTCAAATTGCCCTTGCATGGCTGCTCCATCAGCAAGCAGTAACAAGTGTAATTATTGGCGCGAAGCGGCTGTCGCAACTCGACGATAATATTGCTTCAACCGAGGTTGAATTCACAGATGATGAACTTGGTAGGCTGGATGAGGTAAGTGCACTCACAAAAGAGTATCCCGGCTGGATGATCGATTTTCAGAAGCAGGGCCGGGTACCTGAAGAAGAATAATCAACACTGAAATCATAATTTCTTCAAAGCCACACTCGGGAGGGTGTGGTTTTGTTTTTTTAACGGATACAATTTGGCCTGTGCAATCAAAATGCAGTTCGGGTTCAACGTGATCAGGGTTTGAAAATAATCTGATATCTCGGGTATTAGCCACATGTGTTTTTTCAGTTTTCGGGCTTCACCACCGATTAGCGCAAAAGTGATTACTTTTACAGGGTTAACACTTATACCGCATCTGGCTCAATATGAAAACAAGGTTTTTCCTATTCATTTTATCATCACTGTGTTATTGCTTCGTGGTTTCGCAAACGAATACCTGGGAAGATTCGGCAGCTATCTATCTCACGGCTGTGAGAACAATGCTGCCTGCGTCGGATTCGCTGCAAACAGCCAATGCTGACAAAGCGGAACAGTTTGCACTGCGTAGCAACAACGATTCGCTGCTTACCATGGCGTGGTACTACAAGGGCATTGTTTATTATTACGCAGGATTTCATGAAGCTTCCAACGAATACTATTTCAAGGCACTGCAAAGGCCCGAGGCTGTTGTGAATCCAACCATGCAATACGGCATCCTCAACAATATCGGCATCAATTACGACCTCTTGGGGAAACCTGTGCTTTCACTGGAATTTTATCATAAAGCACTCAAAATCGGTGAGGCACAGGGGAATCAAAAAGGCATTGGACAGGTAAAAATTAACCTCGGCAGATTGTACAGGGTTACCAAAGACTACGAAAAAAGTGACTTATACCTGCGGGATGCCCTCGCATACTTTGAATCGGTAAAGGATACTTTTTACATCGGTCTTACATATCAAAATATAGCCAGCCTACATGCCGATAAATTATTACATAGGGATACGGTAATGAAAGTATTTAAGCTTGCTGAACAAAATTACCAGGCCATAGATTATCAATACGGAATCGCAGAGCTTTATCACAATCTCGCACTTTATTATGAACAAACCTCGGACGACCAGAAAAAAATAAAGGAGCATTACCAAAAAGCACTAGAAATATCGCGAAAAGCCGGCACGCACACCAACAGTGCCTCGCTGATTCTTGCACTTGCCCGGTTAGCCATGAAAAGCGATGATTACCGGCAGGCAGAGCGGTTTGCACTCGAAAGTCTCAATATGGCAACGAAACAGAATATTCCGCGCGAGCGTAACAACGCCATGAAAATGCTGGTAAAAATCTATCTGGCACTAAATGAAAAGGAGAAAGGAACTCAAGCATACATGGAGCAGATTGCCCTGTCGGATTCATTATTTGATAACGAGAAGGCAAAATCGTTCAACGAGTTGTCTGTTCTTCACGACCTGAAATATAAAAACCAGCTCATCCTCAATCAGCAACTTGAACTTGACAATAGCCAGCTTCACGGAATATGGCTGAAATCGCTGCTGGCAGCTTCCATATTGCTGATCATCCTGATATTGCTTTTTTATCGTTTCAGGGCCAGAAAACTCAGGCAGCAGTATGAGCTGAATGTTGAACTCATGAACAAAGAAGCCGGAGTTTCTGCCGATAACATTTCTGATGCCACAGATACCTCCGATGAAAACTTCGACAACATCGGGTTGATTTATCAGCGGATCATATCGCTTTTTGTTACCCAAAAACCCTTTACCGAATCAGACCTCAGCATAGCCACGCTTGCTGAACTTTTAAACACCAACCAAAACTATCTCTCGCGTGCCATCAACGAATATTCAGGTATGAATTTTTATCATTTCCTGAACAAATACCGAACAGGCGAAGCGAGGCGGCTGATTGAAGAAAACGGTGCTCATGGCCTGTCGCTCGAGCAGATCATGCATAAATCAGGCTTCCGCTCGCGGTCGGTTTTTATTGATGCTTTTAAAAAACACACCGGCATGACCCCCGGCCAGTTTTTGAAATTTGCCCGCGAAAACAAAAATGAATTCCGGCAAAAGGTGCCGTTAAATTAATCATCCACCAAAAAAAAATCGCTGACAGGTTGTTGAAATTGGAATTTGATTTTTCTTTACAGCAGAAAAGTTTCATGCGGTAAGAGAAGGTGCGGAGCACCGTAAATCTCTATAGCAAACAGATTCTACCTGGAAAACAAATGTACGGAGCACCGTTGATATTTAAACCTATTTAATCACTAATATCCCTCTTTTACCTAACCCTGCCGCTAAATTCAGGTATTCAAACAAATTTTCAGGTATTCAAACAAAGTTTTCACAGAGCTAAAACATCTTTTCAGATACCTGAAATGATATGGGGTTAATTTTGCTCATGTCTGAATCAATGATCAAAAATTGATGAAAAAAAATCAACGGATTAAGTGCAGCAATTTTTCAACAATGGATTTGAAAACTTTTGATGAAGTAAATATATGTCTAACTAAAAGAATTGAACAATGAAAAAGATTTACACAACAGCATGGCTTATTTTGATAAGCTGCGGCATCATCGAGCTTACGGCCCAGGATGCCATCTGGTCGGAGGATTTTTCTCCGTATATTATAAACACAGGTTACGAAGGAAGTGCCGGAGGTCCGGTAGCCATCGGAGATTATCCTGATAATGTTTCCAAATGGACTTTGGACGTGTCGGATTGTTCGCTATCGAATACAAGCGATTATTTAAAAATCAGATATTCCGGTAAGTATTTGCATGGACGTGATCTGGATGGTGAGGCGGTTTGGCAAAGCGAAGTCATCGATATTTCAGGATATCCTGATGTAGCTTTTAGCCTTAAGGCTCGGCACGATGGGTTTTCAATATCCTCATCTTCTGATTATTTTGATATCTATTATCAGCTTGACGGAGGCGGTTTTATTAGAATTCCCAACTGGAACGGCCAGGGCAACGATGATCACACGCTGATTGGGAAGTTTACAAGTGGTACGTTGGTTACCCAGGGCAATCTGTCAGGAAATGATTTGATAATAAAAGTAATCATGCGAAACAACGGGTCATGGGAAGTATATTCGCTGGATGATATCACCGTTGAGGCTACGATGCAATACCTATCTTCTAATACTACTCAGAACACGCAGAATATTGCCGCCGGTAGAATCAATCAACAGATCATTGGAATTGAAATAGAAACCTCCGGCACTGCAAATCCGCTTAGCATTGCACAGTTTACGGTGAATGCCAATGGCAGTTCGATGCCGGTTTCCGGCAATATCGAAAATGCACGAATCTTTTATACAGGAACCAGCAATATTTTCGAAAGCAACAGCCAATTTGGTGAAACCATATCCCTGCCTTCTGACGAGAATTTTACCATTTCGGGTAATCAGAATTTGGTTTCAGGGATAAACTATTTTTGGCTAACCTTTGATACCAAACCCGGAGCAATTACGGGCAATATAGTTGATGCCGAATGTATATCGCTGGTTGTGGATGGAGCTACTAAAATCCCTGACATAACAGCCCCTGCCGGCAACCGCATTATTTCCCCTTCCCTGGCAGGAACCTACACCATTGGCGCAAACGCTGATTATGATTCATTCACTGCTGCTGTTGCCGACCTGAATAATCTTGGTGTAAGCGGAGAAGTAACATTTTTGGTAAGTGCCGGCGTTTATACCGAGCAGCTCTGGATAAAAGAAATTGAAGGGGCATCAGAACAAAATCCCGTTACTTTTCAATCATCCGGAGGAAATGCCGGGGAGGTAGTTTTGCAGTTTGCTCCCCAGGCGGCGGAGTTGAATTATGTGGTGCATCTCCAGGATACCGACTTCATCACTTTTCAGCAGATGACCATTCAAAATACAGGCAGTTCAGAATTTGGAAAGGTAATTGCCCTGTCAGGTGTAAACAACTACATCTCAATTTTGGATAACATCCTGAACGGTGTCGGGATTGATTTCCCGATTACCTACAACCAGATTTGGGATTATGTTATCCTGAGCAGTGCGTGGGGCGAAGACCATCTGTGCAATTACATCCTTATTGAAAATAATGCATTCAACAACGGCAGTATTGGAATTAATTTGGAGGGATATGACGAAGAGCACATGGAAAAAGAAAACCAGGTCGTCGGCAATACATTTGATGATTTTTACGCAACCGGCATCAATTTGTGGTATCAGGATGCGCCTCTGATTAATCAAAACACCCTTACCGGCATGCAATCGGTTAATACCGGAATGGAGGGTATTAAAATTATGGACAGTAAAAACGGACTGGAAATATCTCAAAATCAAATTTTTCTTAGTTCCCTCGATGGAAATTTCGGAATACAACTCTGGTACTGTATATCTGACGAATTGAATCCGGGCCTTATTGCAAATAATTATGTTTGCCTCAACGAGGCCGCTTCCCTTGAAGGTATTGGGATTATGGATTGCGGATACCAATATTTTTACCACAACTCCATTAGGATTCTTGAGCCGGCGAAGGGGCAGACAAAAACGAAAAGTATGGGTTTGGGTGGGATACAGATTGATTTTTATAGCATAAATGCGCTTTATGGAAATATCTGGCTATTGAACAATATACTGACAATTGATGGGAATACGCCGCTTTTTTCGATGAATCTATTGACCTATATGCAGAATTATTTTTCGGCTGACCGAAATGTTTATAACACGCCCGCAAATGTTTTTGCTAAGGTTGGGGATGACGAAATAGCTAATTTGGAAGAATGGAATGATTTGGGTTATGATGAAAATTCCATTATTGCCGATCCCGGCTATCAAAGCGTAATCAATCCAACACCTGGCAATAGTATGCTGGTGGGCCTTGTGCCGTATATTCCTGAGGTTCCCTATGATTTATTTAACCAACCGCGCCAAAAAAAAGAGACAACCCCGGGGGCAGTTGAAATAGATTATGCCCCACAGCAGCAAATTACCTGGGATGGATCGGTTGACAATAACTGGCACAACCCTGACAACTGGGATCCAACGGGTGTTCCCGGATCTGCAGACCATGTAAATATTCCTGAAATACCGGAAAACCAACCCGTAATAAATAATCAGGCTGAATGTTCATCTATGTCCAACTTTGGCAATCTCACAGTAAATGAAGGGGGAAATCTAACCGTGGGAGGAGAGACCGTTAACGAAGGAAGTATTCAACAATC
>CAYNDN010000323.1:0-6176 GCA_964395075.1 uncultured Lentimicrobiaceae bacterium
TTGGCTCCATTTTAACAATGATCTCAACATTTTGCCTAACATCCCAGTTAAAATCAATTGGAACATTTAAGTCTTCAACTTTTTGGGCTATCTCGTTTTGAGAGATTTCATTGAGGCTTCGCCGGCACGACCACAACGAAATTACGATCAATAAGGCGAAGTATATCCGGAATTGGCTCATGGTTAGTTGATTTTATTATGTAATATGTTTGTCTCCAACCTGGAAGTTTCATCAAAAATAATAAAAAAAATGCAGGAAAAGAAAAAGAAACTTTCCCTGCATTGCATCATTATTAACCAAAAACAAACATTATGGAGTCCAGATTTTTGACGGATCCGGGTTCATGTACCAGTCCTGATTTGTTGCGCCTCCTGATTGAGCCCAATTGGCAAAATCCGGGAAAGCCTCTATGATCGGGATTTTCTCAATCGGATAATCAATCTCCTCAATAATCAGGATTGCCCAGGGTAAACCAGTGGCGGTTTTGTAATAGGTATCTGTTGCCGGATCCGAAATATCGTTACCTGTTCCGAACAAGCCGGTGTTCATCAGGTTGGTGGGTTGCCTGTCGGGGAGGTGAATTTCCACATTACGCTCCTGATTTTTTATCATAAATAAATTGTAGGCCGAAGGGCCGATTAAATCCTGTGAAACAGGTGTGGTTTCGCCAAAGAGGATGTTGATCTGAACCAGGTCGCTTGTACCCACATTGCCATTTTCCACGGTGTTGAACATGGAACCTCCTGCCCGGTTCAACACATCTTCTATGTTTTCGATAGCGATGATAACCGCCGAATCCTGACCCTGTTCGGTTCCATTGGCATTGTTTGAAATGGCACTTTCGCCCGACGGCAGCAAAACTGCTCCTGTTATCTGTTGGATTTGCGAAGGTGCAATATTGGCAAACTGCCAGCCAAAGCCATTTTTGAAGGATCCGCCAACAGCCCTAACATCAAAATTGATATCGATTTCTACTACCTGATTTGCTGCATTTGTAACTTCGGTTCCATACACGCCCATTACCAAATCGTTGAAGTCGTAGTCGCCGGTGGATGGCCATAAGTCTTCAAACATGATGGTTGCCTGTCCGTCTTCCTCAGGGAAATAGTTGTTGTAGGCACGGTAAAAATCTTCAGGATAATCATCACTGTCATCCGGCACACCGTCTCCATCAGAATCAATAAAGTCAGGAGAGCCGATACCATCAGGGTTGCAGCCACCCGGCTGGATGTAGTTTGTGATTTCATCGAGGCCAACCACTGTAGCACCGTTGATAAAGTGATCTGGAATGCCCCCATTGGTGATCTGAAGGTCATCGGTTGCCGATTCAACCGGTCCGCTCACCGTATTGTTGCTATAAATGGTAAATGTTCCGGTAACGAGAATTGAGTTCAGGCTTCCCGACCCCAGTACTCCACCTGAATTCATCGTGAGGTTTACCGTTGATAGCATACTGCCATCCCGCAGTTCAATATTATTGGAATGATTCAATATCACATTTTCAGCCCCTTTTAAGAATCCTGAATTGTTGATGAAGTCTCCGGTGTTAACTGCAAGTGTTCCGGTACACATCATACCACAATTATTTACAATGGAACTGCCTGAGTTGATGCTAATATCGCCCTGCACGTCAATGGAACCGTTATTGGTAACATCGCTTCCCGAGTTTATTTGCAGGTGGTTTGATGAAGTGGGAGAATTGATAAAAACCGATCCGGTGTTTTCAAATTCTGAATTGTTATTCAGCATAAAAGAATTTCCGGTTGCTTCTATCAAGCCATAGTTGTAAAAAACAGGGCCTGTATTCAATTGCACATTACCGTCCACGAGGATTACACCGGAATTTGTAAACGTGTTTGCACTCAGGTTTTGAATAACCAAATTGCCGTTTACATTTAAAGTACCCTGAATATCAACGGATTCACCCTGTGTTTGAAACTGACTGTTGATGGTCAACGTTGCATTTTCATATACAGTAATTGTTCCCCTGGTTCCCCACGCACTATAATTGTCGATGGTGAGTGAACCATCCTGGGTAACAACAATATGCGCATCTTCAGTTATTTGCAGGTTTGAAATATTGGCGGTTCCGCAAACCTGCAAAGTGCCGCCTCCGTTCCAACTCTGGAAAGTGATGCTGCCTGTAAAATCTTCGGTTACACACACTATTTGGCCATTACCAATATTGTACGATCCATTGCCTGAAATCTCAAGGTCGCAATCATCACACTCAGGGCCGATTTCGCTTGTACCTTTAAATCCTGATTTCAACCCCTGATTGGCATCACTTGTAAAGGCATGACTGATATTTTTCGCTACCATTACAGATGTGGTTTCAACTGATCCGAAAGGAAACTCACACTGCAGAAAGACTTTTTCGAGAGATGCAGGAAGCCTCACGGTTGTTGTAAAACTCATATCATTATCTGCACTTCCCGAAGCGAGTTTAACACCTCCGTTTCCAGGCTCACCGCTGAATATAGTGATCCTCGACAATGCGGATGTGGTTTCCTGGGTTACGGATATATCGAATTTGGCATCAGTATAGGCATCCCAGTTAAACCCATCCGGGATCACAAGGTCTGTCATCTGTGTCTCTCCCTGTGGTTCAGGGTTGTTGGTAGATTTACGGCAACTTGTGAATACAATGAAAAACAGTATTGAAAAAATAAAAATTCGGTTAAGTTTCATGGCTTTAATGTTTTAAGTTCAATTCAGGGTTATCAATCCTTGTGCCATTATTTCTATTTATTTGATTACAAACTCTTTACAAGCGCATTTCTGGAAGTGGTACATTTTCCCAGTCTCATTTTTAGACATATTCCTATTTTTAGATGAATGGAATAAAAAAAGCCGCAAACACCTTTGTGCTGCGGCTTTTCCAAAATCAGGAAAGGTCTTATCCGGCGAACAATGGGAACGCTCCCATCATTTTATTCACTTCAGCCCTTACCTCGCCAAGGATTTTTTCATTTTCTATATTTGAGATCACCCGATCGATGAATTCAACAATCGGTTCCATGTGCTCTTCTTTCAGTCCACGAGTTGTGATGGCAGGTGTTCCTATCCGCAACCCTGAAGTCTGGAACGGACTTCTGTCGTCGAATGGAACCATATTTTTGTTCACGGTGATATCAGCCTGTACGAGCGTATCTTCTACCTGACGCCCCGTAATATCGGGGAACTTTGTACGCAGGTCTATCAACATGAGGTGATTGTCGGTTCCACCGGAAATTACATGATAACCACGATCGACGAATGCTTTGGCCATTACATTGGCGTTTTTCTTCACCTGGAGGATATAATCCATAAATCCATCGGTGAGTGCTTCGCCGTAGGCCACAGCTTTGGATGCGATAACGTGCTCAAGCGGCCCGCCCTGGATACCGGGGAAAACGGCTGAATTGAGGATCATCGACATTTTTTTAACCGTGCCTTTCTTGGTGGTCAATCCCCAGGGATTTTCAAAATTTTCGCCCATCAGGATCATGCCGCCACGCGGGCCACGCAATGTCTTGTGGGTGGTGGTGGTAACAATGTGGCAATGTGGCAGTGGATCATTCAAAACGCCTTTGGCTATCAAACCGGCAGGGTGGGCAATATCGGCCATGAGCAGCGCATCAATTTCATCGGCGATGGCACGCATGCGCTCATAATCCCAGTCGCGCGAATAAGCGGATGCCCCGGCGATGATCAGTTTTGGTTTTTCGGCAAGGGCTGTCTTTTCCATCTGATCATAGTCAATCAGGCCGCTTTCTTTATTAACACCATAAGAAACCTGGCGATAGAGAATTCCGGAGGAGTTTACCGGAGACCCGTGTGAGAGGTGCCCGCCATGAGAAAGATCCAGCCCCATGAAAGTATCGCCGGGCTTGAGGCAAGCCAGAAATACTGCCATGTTGGCCTGTGCACCGGAGTGGGGCTGCACGTTGGCATACTCGGCATCAAAAAGTTCTTTAGCCCGATCGATGGCCAGTTGTTCGGTTTGGTCAACCATTTCGCAACCGCCGTAATATCGTTTTCCGGGATAGCCTTCAGCATATTTGTTGGTCATAACCGATCCCATTGCTTCGAGCACCTGATCGCTCACAAAGTTTTCTGAGGCAATCAATTCCACGCCCTTCATCTGGCGTTCTTTTTCCTGTTTTATGATATCAAAAACCTGGGTATCTCTTTCCATTTCCAATTGTGTTTAAATGTGTAAAACGTGTTTGATTTCAATGATATGGAGGCAAAATTAGCATTTTATTCTGATCGCAATCTGTTGAATCATTTCAAATTTAGCTTTCAAAATATTACTTGAAATGATGAGGTGGATTTGGTTGTTATAAATGAATTTTATGACAGATTTCGAAAATCGATGGAAATGTCTCCTACTCACGAATATCAAGATGGATAATCTATTTAAGCTCTTTGCTCTTTTTTATTGAGTTCAATACATTTTCAAGTGGATATTTTATTTCGGCAAAAGTGTAATCATTTATTACTCCTTTATTGGCTTTGTGTTTACCAGATTCATGTACAACATTTAACCTTAATCTCTTCAACTGTGTGGTAAGAAAAAAAAGAGAATCAGCCTGCAGCTTACTATTTAAATCCAGATTTGAAGAAAATTTATATTTAAATTTTTTAGGAGATAATTCTTTAAAGTTCTCGGCAGATGAATTCCTTGAACAATCATATTTAATAATTCTCCCCAAAACTTTGTCAATTTGAGGTGAGCTGGGAACAATTTTTCTTGCAATAACTTCACACTTACCACATTCAATGGAATCACCGGATAAACATAAAATCATACACGCTCATTTAATTGGTTTGCTAATGACCGCATCTCGATCCCAAAAATTTCAGAAACATCGTCAAGGGATAGTTTCTCAGGTAAATTTTGCATTACTAATAATAAAGCTGCATAATCAACATCGGACTTCATTTCCTTAAGGTCTATGAAGTAATCATCTGGATTTTTATTCAATTCATTCTCATATTCAGCTTCAGTAATTTGTTCTTCAACAAGCTGGATATATAATTGAAGAAATCTAGATTTCTTTATTAAATTACGTATGCCTTCTGAAAAAAGAAAATCCTTAATTTTCCCAACACTTAACAAGCTATTTACTGCTTGAGCTTTAACCTTGAATTCAAAAAATTCCTGACCTGTTTTTATTGTAGTTGTGTAATCAGGATTTTTTTGAATACCTTCTGAATATGTAACACTATCAATTTCCATTTTCATTTAGATAGTTTAGATGATCAATAATCGCATTATCTTTAATAAAATTTAGGTTTGAATAATGAAAATTATAAGTTACAGTTTTCTTGTCTTTACAATTTAAGATTACATTCAAAATAAAACTGTTTTCATTTTTACTTAGCTTAATTTCATTTAATTCATATTTTTCCAGAAAATAAGGAATATTAATATTATTTAAGTTATATTCTGAGTTCATTTTATAGTTAAATCCAACCAATAAATTAGGTGTAAAAGGTAAGGTTGAAATCAGCTTTAGTGCTACTTTATTTGCAATTTCTATGGCTGTTTCATTAATATTCCCAAATCGTATTTCAAAAGCTCTCTCGGTAGGTATTAAATGAATATCAAGGTACTTGAAAATAGGTTGTAGATTATTGTCAAACCCAACTTCGAGTTCCTCATCACTTCTTAAATTTAACAGTTCATTCATAATGAAAGGAGGAGTGAAAATTTTTTTGTTCCAGCTACCCATCAAAATAATAGAAATTTCAATAATCTTTTCCATTCATAATCTATTTTATCCTGCAAATGTACAATTTTTAATGCTTTTTTTGTATTCCCGTGTTATGCCAGCCAATCGTTTTGCAAACCATACTTATTGATCATTATCCTATTCTTATTTTGAATTAAAAATTCCCATTGTTGATGATAAACAAGGTTTAGCTTGTTTGTTAAATGGCGGATATACCTCTAAAATCGACAATTAAATGAGATTGAAGTATGAGTATTTACCGCAACTTTTCAAAATCGATGGCAATTTCTTCCTGCTCGCGGAAATCATACAAAGTGAGTTTGCGCAGCTCGTAATAATTACGCCAGTATGTTTGCAGGCTCTGGATAAAATTGATCCGCGACTGGTCGCTGCTCGACTGGGCATCACGCAGGTTGATGATGTCCACGTTTCCGATCATGTAGCGCTGTTTG
>CAYNDN010000324.1:0-1048 GCA_964395075.1 uncultured Lentimicrobiaceae bacterium
GTAGGTTCGAATCCTGCCCCCGCTACTACAAAACCTTGATTCGAAATGAATTGAGGTTTTTTTTTGCTTAATTTTGGAGCAATTCCAAAAGAAAATCACAAAACATAATGGCAAACATTCTTGCAATTGTAGGACGCCCCAATGTGGGTAAATCAACCTTGTTTAACCGGCTTACCGGACAGCGGCAGGCCATCGTGGAAGAAACCAGTGGCGTAACGCGCGACCGCCACTACGGCAAAAGCGACTGGAACGGTAAGGAATTTTCGGTGATCGATACCGGTGGATACGTTGTGGGTTCTGATGATATCTTTGAAGAAGAAATCCGCAAACAGGTTGATCTTGCCGTGGAAGAATCGGACGTAATACTGATGGTTGTTGATGCACGCCAAGGACTTTCGCCCCTGGATGAAGAAGTTGCCCATGTTTTGCGCCGCTCAAAGAAAAATGTTTATGTGGCCGTAAACAAAGTTGACAGTAACAAAAATCTGCACGATATGGCTGAATTTTACCAGATGGGCCTCGAACACCTTTTTCCCATTTCAGCCATCAACGGAAGTGGAACCGGCGATCTGCTGGATGCCATTGTTGAGAATTTTGAATCCCGCGAAACGGAAACGGAGGACGACCTTCCCAGGTTTGCCGTGGTGGGCCGCCCGAACGTGGGGAAATCCTCACTCATAAACGCACTGATTGGCGTGGAACGCAATATTGTTACCGATATTCCGGGAACAACACGAGATTCTATCAATACCCGTTACAACAGCTTTGGCTTTGATTTTTACCTGGTAGATACGGCCGGCCTTCGCAAAAAAACAAAGGTGTACGAAAACATCGAGTTCTACTCTGTGATGCGCTCTATCCGGGCAATTGAACACAGCGATGTTTGCATCCTTATGCTCGACGCTACACAAGGCATCGAATCGCAGGACATGAGCATCCTGCATCTTGTGGAAAAAAACAGGAAAGCTTTGCTGGTGGTGGTCAACAAATGGGATTTGATTGAAAAGGAAACCAACACGCACAAAAAATTCGAGGAAAAGATTCGCAA
>CAYNDN010000324.1:1058-6146 GCA_964395075.1 uncultured Lentimicrobiaceae bacterium
CAAGCGTACTGCCCCATTCACGGATTATGATATTGTTTTTACATCGGTTACTGAAAAACAAAGAATCTACAAAGCACTGGAATTAGCAAGTAAAGCTTATGCAAGTAAAAAACGAAAGATTTCCACATCGAAGCTCAACGAAGTGATGCTGCCCATCATCAGCAATAACCCGCCACCAATGATCAAGGGAAAGTATGTGAAAATTAAATACATAACCCAACTTCCCACCAGGTTTCCGGCTTTTGCCTTTTATTGCAATATGCCGCAATATGTAAAAGAACCCTACATGCGCTTTGTGGAAAACAAACTGCGTGAAAATTTCGATTTCCGGGGCATGCCCGTTCAGATTTATTTCAGGAAGAAGTAAAAGACAGTGCTGAGCGGTGAGTTGTGAATTGGAGCGGTGAGGCAACAGATATTAACTCTCACCTCTCATCTACCTTCTATCATCTACCATCTACCTTCCATCATCTACCCTCTACCTTCTACCATCCACCATCTACCATCTAAATCTCCCTTTCCCGCCATCTGCCAAATTTCATATACAGGTAAGAAAATAAGCCGATAGTAATAATATAAACATACTCGCTAAACCAAATCACCGGCAGGGAAGCATTAAATACAATCACAACCAAAAACACATAGGTCAGGTAAATGAACATGGTTGCCATTTCGATGCCCAGCGCAGCTTTGGTATTGGCTGTGCCTGAAACAGCGCTGAACCAATTGATGGATGCCGCCAGTGGAATCAATGCAAAAATCACCACATACAAAACCGGTATTGCACCATTGATCAGGTTATGATCGTTGGTATAAACACGGATCAGCATCTCAGGTATAAAAACGGAGATACCGATAATTACCAGTGATATAAAAATGCTCAACCTGTTGAATTTTGCGATAATCGGGAAAACGGCATCCTTGTTTCCTTCGCCGATGGCGTAGCTAACCAGCGAAGTAACCGAAGCACTGAACGACCAGACATGAATCATAAGCAACAGGTAGAGGCTCCGGATAATGTTTGAAATGGCCAGGGGCGTCTCCCCGGTCTGCTCGATCATCAGGAAAAATACAAACCAGCCACCCAGTGAAGCAAAGTGCTGCAGCATGATAAACGCCGACAGATTCCAAACCCTCGAAACAATGGCAAAATCAAATTTCGGGAACCTGAAAATGAGGTACTTTTTCCTCGATTTATTCATCAGGCTCGCCATGATAAAAAAGATGCATGAAATAAATTCCGCTATCACCGATGCCAGTGCTGCGCCTTCGATACCCATTTTAGGCATTCCCAGATTCCCGAAAATCAACCCGTAATCCAGGAGGATATTTACAAAAGCCATGATTCCGGCGCTCCAACCCAAAAGTCCGGTTTTGGCGGTTCCCACAAAATAGGCACGGAAAGCCACATTGGTAAAAGCAAATAAAATTCCCCACACCCGGTAATTCAGATATTTCACGGATGCCTCAAACACTTCCTGTGAGCTCATGATGCTTCCCAGCAATTTTGGAGAAAAAAACAGGACAAATAAGACGATCAGCACACTGAACAGCAAGAAAATATACAGGGTATGATCAAAGATTTTCCCAACCTGCAGGTAATTTTTCTCACCATTCCGTCGTGCCATCAATATCTGAGCACCTGTTCCAAAACCAAAACCCATCATAAATATGGCATGATAAAACATACCCCCAATGGCTGATGCTCCCAGTTCAATTTCGCCAACCCGGCCAAGAAATGCGGTATCTACAACGCCAATCACGTTTTGCGCCAGCAGGCTCAGAATGATCGGATAAGAAATAATCCAGATTTTGCGGTATGAGGGAGCAGCAGATACCATTGAGTAGCTATTTTATTTCTACTCAGGGAGTAAACAATTTCAGTTGCTTGATAAACTGGGAATCTTTTTTGTTGTATGTAAACAGCGCAATATCTGCCACTATTGATGTAGATGCAATAAAATAATCCGGGATTAACAGACCAAATTCTAAATGGTATTTTCTCAGCAGATTAAAAGCTTGTCGGGAAATTTGTTCGTTTAAGTGCATCAAGTTAAGCCCTGAAATATTGCGCTCTATTTTGGCTTTTTCCGATTTATTTTGTGCTCCGATTAAAAGCTCCATTTTGGTAATGATAGAAATAACAACATTACTGAGGTGTAATTCCTCTTCAATGGTTCTTTTGGTTTGAGAATGCCTGATTTGGGATTCATCCAAATAGTCAATAATTACATCTGTATCGCATAAAATCAGGTTCTGTCCCATGCCGACTTTCTCAATTTTTTAGCAGATAAACCCTTTCCTGAAAACACTTTACGCAATTCTTCAATTTCAGCACTTTCATCAGCAGGTACAAAACTTTTGGTATCTGCTTTAAAAACACTTTTGGTATCTTCAGCATTCAAATCACTGATTGAAAAATTCAGGTATTCTGATAAATCCTTCATAATTTGAAGAATTTTCGAATCATTGTATTTAATTATTATTTGAGGCATAAGACTGAATGTAATATTCTAAAAAACCATTAAATCTGGAATGTCAAAGTTAATCAATAATAACTATTGAAGAATCATTATTATTGAGATTTTCTCACAAAATCTTCTTCACAATCTTTAAAATCCCATCCTTGTAAGGTGGATATTTTAGCGGCACATCAAAAAGTGTGGTTTGCTTTAAAATGCTCTTTTTGTGTGAGAATGTATCGAAACCATGTTTACCGTGGTAGTTGCCCATGCCGCTGTTTCCAACACCGCCAAAGGGAAGGCTGGAGTTGGTAATCTGCATCACCACATCATTGATGGCACCACCGCCAAAACTGAGTTCCCGTGTTAGCATCTTTTGCTTCCCGCGATTGTTTCCAAAATAATAAAGGGCCAGTGGTTTTGGTTTTTGCTTAAGCAAGCTGATTGTTTCCATAAAATCATCAAAGGTAAGCACAGGCAGGATGGGGCCAAAAATCTCATCTTCCATTACTGGATCATCCCAGGAAACCTGGTGGAGGATGGTTGGTGAAATAAACAAATCCTCTTTAGCGGTTGTGCCACCATGAAAAACCTTTTCCGGGTCGATCAAAGATTTTAGTCGTTCAAAGTTTGCAGCATTTACAATCCGCACAAAGTCGGGGCTTCGTTTAGTATCTTCTCCAAAAAACTGATTTATATATTTTTTAAGATATCCAAGCAATTTTTCTTTAACATCCTCATGCACCAGCAAATAATCCGGCGCAATACAAACCTGACCGGCATTGATGAATTTTCCCCAGGCAATCCGTTTTGCTGCAATTTTAAGGTTGGCATCCTTATCGATGATACACGGACTTTTCCCGCCTAATTCGAGGGTGACAGGGGTAAGATTTTCGGCAGCGGACTTATAAACGATTTTCCCAACACGGGTGCTCCCCGTGAAAAAGATGTAATCAAATTTTTCTTTGAGTAAAGCCTGCGTTTCGGGTATACCACCTTCGATTACCTGGAAATATCCCGGTTCAAAAGCCTCATTCAGTAACCGTGCCAGCACAGCAGAACAGTTTGCAGTCAGTTCGCTGGGCTTCAGGATGATTGTGTTTCCGGCAGCCATTGCTCCGATCAGCGGACCTAAAGTGAGGAGATAAGGATAATTCCATGCCCCGATGGTCAGGGTTACGCCATAAGGCTCGGAGTGAATAAAACTACCGGCCGGCAGATTGGCAAGATTGGTCATCACCCTTTTGGTTTTCGACCATTTCCTGACATTGTTAATCGCAAGTTTTATTTCGCCATACACCAGCCCCAGTTCGGTGGCGTAGGTCTCAAATTCTGATTTATGCAAATCCTTCCAGGCAGCATCAATGAGTTGCCTTTCGTTTTCCTTCAAAACTTGCAGAAGTGTTTTTAGCATCTTTTTTCTGAACCGAAAATCCCTGGTTTTACCGGATGCAAAAAGCTGTCTTTGGTAAGCAACAACTTCGTGATAATTATTCATAGCCAGATTTGAAGTCAAAAGTTATAGATTGAATATGATAAAAATACAATTACAAAACGCTGGTCTATCTTCCAAGCCGGAAGATCAGACCGGCACTCAGATCACCCTGTAAAATGGAGGAGGTGGAGCCAACGCTCACGCCACAGTTGGACCCTCCGGAGCCGATCCCGCAGAAAAGGCCTGCACCGCTAAACACCATTGGGATGTGGAAATTACCGCTAAACCTGAGTCCTATTTTTTCGGTTACATACACCTTAAGTCCGGCACCAAGCGAAGCCTCAAACCGCCAGGTATCATTAATATCGCCGGCAGTGCTGTTGAAATATGCAGCACCCAAACGCAATGCACCGAAGCCAACAATATTTTCTGCCAAGGGAACTGTTTTTGCACTGCCCAGGTTAAAGTAGTTTACATTGATCCCAAAATCTCTCGAAGGATAATCAATATCATAACCAAAATATGGCCTCCATTGTGCAGTGGATGGCATTCCGATATAGTTAAGTTCAAGCACTACTCCGCTCGGCAAAGGCACCCCAACTGCCACACCATAGGATACATTATCTTTAATCTTTAATTTGCCTTCGTAAAACTTGGCCTTTCCACCAAAGAAATAACCAACCATTGGCGTAATTTCAATTTTAGGGCCACTATTATTTGATGGAGGCATGTTTGGATTCGTCCCGGCCATTGGTTGTTGCGCAGAGGCAGAAATACCAAAAAATATACTGATGAGGCAAATTAGTAATGTCTTTTTCATGAATAAAAGTTTTAAAATTAATTTCAAAATAAAGGGACAAAAATAGGATTTAATGAAAACAAAAACGGGCATTCCGTTATGAAATGCCCGCAAAATATGTTGAAATAACGAAGTTTATCCTTCAATGGCTTTAACACCTGGAAGTTCCTTACCTTCGATGAACTCGAGCATGGCACCGCCACCTGTAGAAACATAGCTTACCTGATCAGCCAGATTATATTTATTGATAGCTGCCACAGAATCACCACCACCAATCAGCGAATAAGCACCCTTTCCGGTAGCTTCGGCAACTTTTTCAGCGATGAATTTGGTACCTTCGGCAAAGTTCTCCATTTCGAAAACACCCATAGGACCATTCCATAAAATGGTTT
>CAYNDN010000325.1:0-3618 GCA_964395075.1 uncultured Lentimicrobiaceae bacterium
ATGTAATTCCACCATATTATGATTCTTTAATTGCCAAAATAATAACTCACGGACAAACCCGTGCAGAAGCAATAAAACGAATGATCCGCTCTTTGGAAGAATTTGTAATTGAAGGTGTAGCAACAACAATTCCGTTACACCAGCGAATAATGAATGACGTAAAATTTATAAGTGGTGACTTTAATACTAAATTTTTGCAAGATTTTGATTTAACTTTCTAAGGAGGCAAAATGCAAGTACCAGCCGATTTAAAATACTCAGAAGACCATGAGTGGATAAAAGTTGATGGAGAAACAGCCGTTATTGGCATTACCGATTACGCCCAGGGTGAACTTGGTGATGTTGTTTTTGTAGAGCTACCCGATGTAGGTGCAAAACTGACCAAAGGTGATCCTTTTGGGACCATCGAAGCTGTCAAGGCTGTGTCGGATCTGTTTGCCCCGGCAAATGGAGAAGTGATTGAGGTAAACCAGGTATTGGCCGATGAGCCGGAAAATGAAAATTATATGTATCTTGCTTATCCGGCTATGGGCATAACCTTAACCGTGCTATTCGTAAAATTTCTTATCAAAGATAACCTTGGGCATGGGGTATCCAGGATTTTATATGCCATTTCGAAAAATAATGGGAAAATTAAGGCACACAATACTTATAGTTCAATGATCGGAAGTTCGCTAACCATTGGCTTTGGCGGGTCGGTAGGACTGGAAGCTCCAATTGTGCTTACCGGATCGGCCATCGGATCGAACCTTGCCCGGTTTTTCAGGCTCAACTACAAAACAATGATTTTGATGATTGGGTGCGGAAGTGCCGGTGCCATTGCCGGTATATTTAAGGCACCAATAGCAGGTGTGGTTTTTGCCATTGAGGTGCTCATGCTCGATCTTACCATGACAACTCTCATCCCGTTGCTCATTGCCGCAGTAACCGGGGCAACTGTTGCCTATTTTTTGTTGGGCAGTGTGGTGCTTTTTTCGTTTGATGTAACTACACCCTTCTTACTCCATGATATCCCATTTTATATTTTGCTCGGCATTATAGCAGGATTCATTTCACTCTATTTCACCCGGGCGGCCATGCGTATAGAACTGTACTATAAAAAAATACACAACGACTGGTTTCGAATTATTATTGGTGGTGCCATACTCGGGCTTTTGATCTTTATTTTCCCTTCATTGTTTGGAGAAGGATATGAAGCACTTGAAGACATTCTGGATGGTGAGGGTGAAAACATTATCAACCAAAGCATATTTAGAGATTTCATGCAACACAACTGGCTTTTCCTGTTGTTGCTGCTGCTCATATTATTTTTTAAGGTGGTCGCAACCTCCACAACTACTGGTATTGGAGGCGTTGGCGGAATATTTGCACCATCGCTGTTTATGGGAGGAATAACTGGTTTTTTCACGGCACGATTAATCAATTCATTCACAGGATGGCAGGTATCCGAAAGTAATTTTTCGCTGGTTGGCATGGCCGGAATCATGGCAGGTGTAATGCATTCACCCCTCACAGCCATTTTCCTCATTGCTGAAATAACCGGCGGATACCAATTGCTGCCACCACTAATCATAACCGCTACCATTGCTTACCTTACCATCATGTATTTCGAACCACATTCCATTTATACCAAGCGGCTGGCCCTGCGTGGAGAATTAATGACCCACAACAAAGACAAGGCAGTACTTTCAATGATGAAAGCAAAAAAACTTATCGAAACGAATTTCAGTCCGGTTTCGCCCGATACGTCTCTCGGCGAATTGGTTAAGGTTATCTCCAAATCATCGAGGAATGTGTTTCCGGTGGTTGATGGTGATGGCAATTTTGCCGGAATCATTTTTATGGATCACATCAGGGAAATAATTTTTAGACCCGATATGTATGAAAACACGTATGCTCGCGACCTGATGTTTACACCCGATACAACAATCGACCCTGATGAATCGATGGAAGAAGTTGCACTGAAATTTCAGAAAAGCGGGAAATTTAATCTGGCGGTGCTCAAAGACGGGAAATACCTCGGATTCATTTCGCGGGCGAGGGTTTTTTCCGCTTACCGTAACTTGCTCAAAAAGTTCTCTGACGATTGATCAAACCAACTGCTCCAGGGCTTCGTCAACCGTTTCGACCGGCCTGCTGCACACCTGACTTTTACATACGTAAATCATGGTTTTCTGGCTAACAAACCTGTTTTGGAAAATGGGAACGGAAGAATCGGATACTGAAGCCGACACTATTTTTAAAGGATATGGATGAGAATATATCCTTTTTGCAAAGGTTTTGGCCTCAGGTCCAATGATGGCAACTTCGTAAAACCTGCCCGACATTTCGAGCATGAGCTGCGTCCACCTGTATAAAGATGCAGGATACTTTTTGATTTGACTGACTGTTTTCGCTACCATTTTTTGCACGATACCGGCGTATTCTTTTTTTTCAGTTATCAACGAAAGTTTGAAGAATACCTGCCCTGTCACAGCATTTGAAGATGGGATCACATTATCAAAAATTTCCTTTTTACGACTTATAAGATCGCTTGCTTTTTTTGATGTGAACCAGAACAGTTCCTCTTTATTATCATAAAAGTGCTCAAGAGTGTAATTGGTGAGACCTTGCGACAGGGTTAACCATTTTTTATCCATCGTTACCAGAAAAAGTTCCAGTGCAGCGTCGGCAAAATGAGCATAATCCTCCAGAAACCCATCGATGGTTGCCTTCCCCTCTTTGTAGTTGTGCAACAAAGAACCATCGGGCTGAACAAGCTTTGCAGCAATCAACCGGGCCGCCTTTAGTGCCGCATTTAGATAAAAATCTTCACCTGCCACCACCGACAATTTTGCCAGTGCTTTAATCATCATGGCATTCCAGGAGGTCAGGGATTTGTCATCCAGTCCAGGACGGACTCGTTTTTCACGCGCAGCATACAGTTTTTGTTTGGCTTCTTTTAATTGGAGTAACCAAGCATCTTTATCCAATTTCATCAACCGGGCAAAATCACCAGGATGATATCTGCGCATCAGCACGTTTTTACCATCTTCCCAAAGTGCCTCCTTTCCAACCTCAAAATATTCTACAAATAAAGGGCTTGCTTCACCGAGACATTGCTCAAAATCCTGTTTTGTCCAAACATAAAACCTCCCTTCTTCCCCTTCAGTATCAGCATCCAGGGCAGCATAAAAGATGCCTTCCGGTGAGGTTAACTCCCGAAGCACAAAATCTGCGGTTTCCTTTGCAGTTGCCAAATAGCGATTTTTCCCGGTAATCTGAAAAGCAACAGTATATAGGGATGTAAGTTGTGCATTATCATAAAGCATTTTTTCAAAATGTGGCACTTTCCATTCAGCATCAACCGAATAGCGGGCAAACCCTCCACCCACCTGGTCGTAAATTCCGCCCATCATCATCTTATCAAGCGTCAACTCCACAAATTGCAATAATTTTTCGTTGTTGTTTGTTTGGGCGTATTCCAATAAAAACTGAATACTTCCGGGCATTGGAAATTTGGGTGCACCCATTGAACCGCCATTTCTGGTGTCAAAGGTTTTTGCCCACTTTTCAACAGCATTTTTTATTATTTCAAATCGGGGTTCACCCTGATCAGCTGCGGTAAAGAGCAGGTTA
>CAYNDN010000325.1:3628-5302 GCA_964395075.1 uncultured Lentimicrobiaceae bacterium
CTGGTTGATCCCTTCAAGAATTTGCCTGGCCTGTTGTTCCAGGTCGTTTCGCCGGTTGTGAAAAAGGTCTGCAACATTTTTGAGCAAAACCTCCCACTGCTGCGGCTGAAAGTAGGTTCCGCCGTAAAACGGACGTCCATCGGGAAGTGCAAAACAATTTAACGGCCATCCACCATTACCATGTATCAACTGAACAGCATTCATGTAAACCGCATCCACATCGGGCCGTTCCTCACGATCTACCTTTATACATATAAAATTTCTGTTCATGATCCCGGCCAGTTGTTCATTTTCAAATGATTCCTTTTCCATCACATGACACCAGTGGCAGGCTGAATAGCCAATACTGATCAGGAGCATCTTATCCTCGCTTTTGGCCTTTTCAAGTGTTTCGGTATTCCAGGCGTGCCACTCAACGGGATTATGTGCATGTTGCAATAGATAAGGGCTGGTTTCGTTGATGAGGATATTTGTAAACTTTTTTTTCGTTTTCATAGTTGCTGCATTTTGATAAAACTAACCACAAAAACACAGGAATGTTTGAATTTTCGTAACATTGTGGCCCTAAAACAGCGTTGAGATGAAAAGACTATTTGAGATTTTAAAATACGTAAAAAACTACCTCGGTTATGCTTCACTCAATGTATTGTTTAATGTAATCTCGGTAATTTTCAATCTGTTTTCTCTTGCTATGGTGGTTCCTTTTCTCCAACTTTTGTTTGATAAAACAAAACTGGTTTACGAAAAACCCGAACTTGCTCTTACCACCGAATCGCTTACTACCTATTTTAATTATACCATCAGCCGGATCATTATCGAGAAAGGAGAGGTCAACGCATTATTATTCATTTCACTTGTGGTAGTGTTGTTGTTTTTCTTCAAAAATTTATCGCGTTACATGGCCATGTTTTTCCTTTCGCCATTGCGTAATGGCGTGGTAAAAGATATCAGGAACGACATTTACAAACGTATTCTCATCCTGCCGCTGGCCTATTTTTCGGAGCAGCGGAAAGGTGATATTATGTCGCGCATCACCAACGATGTAATGAATATTGAATGGTCGATCATGCAGTCGCTTGAAATGCTTTTCAGGGAACCCCTTACCATCATCGTTTTTATGGTTACCCTGATCATCATCAGCCCAACACTAACCCTTATTGTTGTTATCCTGCTGCCCATCACCGGAATTCTGATTGCTCAAATTGGCAAAAGCCTGAAAAGAACTTCAGCTAAAAGTCAGAAACAGCTCGGTGTAATCCTTTCTACTGTTGAAGAAACAATATCCGGGTTAAGAATCATCAAAGGTTTTAATGCCATCGACAAAACAGATGAAAAATTCAGGGAACAAAATAACCGGCTCACAACCATCATGATAAGGCTGTTCAGAAAGCGTGATCTGGCTTCACCTATGAGCGAATTTTTGAGCACGCTGGTTCTTGTGGTGATTCTATGGTTTGGAGGCCAGTTGGTATTAAACGAGAACTCAAGCCTGGAGCCGACCGTATTTATTTTTTATGTAGTAGTATTTTCGCAACTTATTGTACCGGCCAAAGCCTTTACCGAAGCTTATTACAACGTGCAAAAGGGTGTGGCATCTGCCGACAGGATCAGTGAGATAGTTGATGCGGATGAGGTAATCGAAGAACACCCGGAAGCCATCAAAAAACAGGATTT
>CAYNDN010000325.1:5312-6137 GCA_964395075.1 uncultured Lentimicrobiaceae bacterium
GATTTTACAGATTCAATAAGCTATCGCAATGTATCATTTGCTTATGAAAAAGAACCTGTATTGCAGGATATAAATATTACCATAAAAAAGGGAAGGATGATAGCTCTTGTTGGTGCATCGGGAAGCGGTAAAACAACAATGGTTGATCTTTTGCCCCGGTTTTACGACTGTAGTTCAGGTGAGATTTTGTTGGATAACACGCCTGTAAAGCATATCAAAATTGAAGATTTACGAAGGCTGATGGGTATTGTTACCCAGGAAACGATTCTGTTCAATGATACGGTGTTTAACAACATCGCTTTCGGGATGGAAAACGTTACGAAAGAGGATGTGATAAAAGCAGCCAATATTGCCAATGCTCATGAGTTTATCACGCAAATGCCGGCAGGCTATCAAACCAACATTGGCGACCGTGGCATAAAAATGTCAGGAGGTCAGCGTCAACGAATAAGCATAGCAAGGGCTGTATTGAAGAACCCTCCGGTGATGATCCTGGATGAGGCTACTTCGGCATTAGACACCGAATCGGAAAGGCTGGTGCAGGACGCTTTGTTTAAATTGATGCAAAACCGCACTTCTGTGGTAATTGCGCACCGGCTGTCAACCATTCAAAATGCAGATGAAATTGTGGTGCTGGAAAAAGGCAGGATTGTTGAACGGGGCACCCACAAAGAACTTATTTCAATAATGGGGGTTTACAAAAAACTGATCGACCTGCAATCTTTTAGTAGTTAGTGTCTGTCCATATTGTCCCGTGTTTGCTCTATAAAGTTCAAATTCGAGGCGTGAGAAAAATTCAAACCGCAGTATACTAAGGTATTCGAG
>CAYNDN010000326.1:0-1498 GCA_964395075.1 uncultured Lentimicrobiaceae bacterium
TCTTTTGATTATCTCGCTAAACTTGAAGCAGGTGATATTACGGATGCGCTTTTGGATGAGATCATCACCTTCTCTAAAAACGATCTTTTACTGCAATTGCCTGATCATTTTAACGGGCTTGAAAAAGACGCAAAATTAAGTATGCTTCAGAAGCTTATGAACCGCCCGATCCGCATTTGCGGTATGGTAAAAAATGAAGGCGAACCAGGAGGCGGGCCTTTCTGGGTGGAAAATTCAAAAGGGGAAGTCTCTTTGCAGATTGTGGAATCTTCGCAGATTGATTCGAGCGACACAGGACAGCAAGAAATCGTTCAGAATGCCACACATTTTAATCCTGTTGACCTGGTTTGCAGTGTTCAGGATTACAAAGGCCGGCCATTTGATTTAACAGAATTTGTGGATCCGGAAACCGGATTCATCTCCATCAAATCAAAAGATGGTAAAAACCTGAAAGCACAGGAGCTTCCGGGCTTGTGGAATGGTGCCATGGCCAACTGGATCACCGTATTTGTGGAAACCCCTATCATCACCTTCAACCCGGTGAAAACGGTAAACGACCTTTTGCGGGAACAGCATTTGAATCCGTAATCTGGAGACAAACAATTCATACGATGACTTGAAGTCATCGTATGAATATACTCTGATCAACAAGCTGTTCAATTTGACAAAGAGTAAATATGAAAAAACTCATTTATTCGAATATTGCATTTTTTAATTTTATTGTCATGCTCACAGGAATTCAAGAAGGTTTCGGATACAGAATTTATTGGAACATGGGAATTGGAGGGAAGATCAATGTTCAATGGAATTCAAATATCAATTCAAAAAGATAATGGCAAGCTTAAAGGTAGAATAGTAAAATTAAATGATAAAAACGCCTTTGGACTTGCTAAAGCAAACGCTAACCCAAAGTCATCAGATATTACCTACAAAAGGTTTAAATAAAGCATATTAATATCAGAAGCAACATTGATCCCATGACCAGGAGTCATCGGATTTCAGAAAAAAAAAGTCCTGACATGTTTGCCAGGACTTACTTTTTTATGATGGTTAATTATTTCCCTTTCCGCATAAAAAATGCATCTTTATCCTCGTTGCACTCCCGCTTTTGTACGCATTGTGCGTCAATTACAGCAACCATTACCATATTTATAATTTCCTGTACTGAGCTACCCATCTGAAGGATATGTACAGATTTGTTCATACCGTTGATTACAGGCCCAATCACATCAAAATGACTGAGTTGCTGCAGCAATTTGTAGGCAATATTTCCGGCTGTAAGATATGGGAAAATGAGTACGTTTGCCGGCCCTCCAACCAATTTCGAAAACGGGAAGTTTTCTTCCATCAGTTCCGGATTAAGTGCAACATTGGCCTGCATTTCACCGTCAATTAGAATGTCGGGGTGATTGATATGCATGTATTCAACAACTTCCTGTATTTTATCGTTTGATGCACTTCGGTTTGAACCAAAGTTGGAGTAAGAAAGCATAGCTAT
>CAYNDN010000326.1:1508-6117 GCA_964395075.1 uncultured Lentimicrobiaceae bacterium
ATTTCACCATCCACAACCAATTCGGGATAATTTTCGTGTAAAATCTTAACGGCATCCCTGGCCATATCAGGAACTCTGCCGCGGTTGGAGCCGAAATTGGAATATGTTACCAGAGCTATTCTTGGGTCAACATTCAGCTGTTTCACAGCATAAGCTGTTTGCAGGGTTATTTCAACAAGCTGATCGGTGGTTGGATTTTTATTTACGGTGCAGTCAGCAAAAAATACCGGGCCTTCCTTTGTATTGATGATGTACATCCCTGAAATGAGATTCGCATATTTTTTGCGCCCGATAACCTCAATGGCCGGCGTAAGTGCCAGTGGATAATTATTTGTTAATCCGGAAACCATGGCATCGGCAAAACCATTTTCCACCAGCATAGGTGCGAAGTAGTTTTTATTGTACATTTTACCCAATGCAGTTTTGTAGGTAATTCCCTTGCGCTGGCGTTTTTGGTGAAGTCTTTGGGCAAACTGTTCGCGGCGGCCGCTTTCTTTATCTGATGACGGATCGATGATTTCTACGCCATTGAGTTCAAGTTCATGTTCCCGAATCAGCCTGCGGATAACCTGTTCATGGCCCAGCAATATCGGTTTTGCCAACTTTTGGTTGATTACAAACTCGGCAGCTTTTAGCATCTGGTAATTCTCAGCATCAGAAAAAACAACAGATTTAGGATCCTCCATCGACCTGAAACGCAGTTGACGCACCAGCGGGTTTGTGATTCCAAGTTTTTTCACAAGTGTTTCACGATAGGCATCCCAATCGCTGATTGGTTTCCGTGCCACGCCGGTTTCCATGGCTGCCCTTGCTACGGCTGGAGCCAGGCGGGTAATTAATCGGGGATCAAACGGTTTGGGAATGATATATTCTTTTCCGAATGAAAAATTAGTTGCATGGTATGCCACATTAACCTGCTCAGGGACAGGCTCGGTGGCCAGTTCTGCCAGTGCATAAGAGGCTGCCAGTTTCATCTCATCGTTTATGCGTGTTGCCCTTACATCCAGTGCGCCACGAAAAATAAACGGGAAACCCAACACATTGTTAATCTGGTTCGGATAATCGGAACGTCCTGTTGCCATGATCACGTCATCGCGTGTTGCGATGGCATCTTCGTACATTATTTCGGGAACAGGATTGGCCAATGCAAAGACTATTGGGTCTTTTGCCATCTTCAGCAAAAGCTCTTTTTTAAGCACGTTTCCTTTTGAAAGCCCCAGAAACATATCAGCTCCTTCGATGGCTTCTTCAAGTGTTTCACATGCATGATCGGATGCAAATTGCCGCTTAACCTCATTCAGGTCAGTGCGTTTTCTGCAAAGCACACCTTTGCTGTCAAGCATAATGATGTTTTCGGGTTTTGCTCCCAGCTTAATATAAAGTCGTGTACATGAAATGGCAGATGCACCGGCACCATTAACCACAATTTTCATGTTTTCAATTTTCTTTTTATTGATTTTAAGGGCATTCAACAGGCCGGCGGCGGTGATGATTGCTGTACCGTGCTGATCATCGTGCATGATAGGAATATCAACAGCTTCCTGGATTTTCCGCTCAATTTCAAAACATTCAGGAGCTTTAATATCCTCCAGGTTGATTCCACCAAAAGTAGGTGCTATAGCAATCACAGTATCAATAAATTTTTGTGGATCTTTCAGATCAACCTCAATATCAAAAACATCAATATCTGCAAAAATTTTGAACAACAATCCTTTGCCTTCCATCACGGGTTTTCCTGCTTCGGCACCAATATCGCCGAGACCCAAAACGGCAGTCCCATTTGAAATTACAGCAACAAGGTTACCTTTCCCGGTATATTTATAAACATCTTCGGGGTTATCCTTGATCTTTAAACAAGGATCAGCAACTCCGGGCGAATAGGCCAGAGATAAATCGCGTTTTGTGGAGTATGGTTTTGTGGGGATTACTTCCAGTTTCCCCGGACGTCCTTCAGCGTGGTACGTTAAGGCGTCCTTTCTGAATAATTTATCCATCATTTTGATTTTTTGAATGTTCTGTGAAAGGAATAACAATACAAAAGTAGGCAATAGTTGAGTGGTGGAAAACGGAAGCCCTGATTTTTAATTAGTTTAGGTGTTACCTAAAATTTTAACTTACTGATTTTCGATCAATTAAAATCTAATTAGAATCTTTATAAATTTCTGAAAAATCACTATTTATTTTGAGTTAAAATTAGCCCACAAATTGCTGCCTGCCGCTTAAAGCAAAATACTATTTTTGCCTTACCAAATCAGCAAAGTAAAATTTTGGATTATGATAGAATACCTGAAAGGCAAACTCATAGAAAAGAACCCGGCTTACGTTACGCTTGAAAGTGGCGGAATAGGCTACCAGATAAACATTTCACTTCAATCTTACACAGCCATTAAAGACCGTGAAGAGGCAAAACTTTTCACCCACCTTACCTTTAAAATTGAGGCAACAACACCAACCGGTTTCATGATGTATGGATTTCACCAGGAAGCTGAAAGACAATTGTTCAGGTTACTGATTTCAGTTTCAGGTGTGGGTAATAGCACGGCAATGCTCATGTTATCGTCGCTGGCACCCGAAAAAATTATTTCGGCTATCCAACAGGGAGAACTTTCGGTTTTAAGCTCGGTAAAAGGCATCGGAAACAAGACTGCACAACGCATTATTGTTGACCTTCAGGATAAAATCGGTAAGGAAACCAATGCTCCTGAATTTTTGGGAAGCACACACAATACCCGAAAAGATGAGGCGTTAATTGGTCTGACTACGCTGGGCTTTGGGAAATCGGTAGCCATAAAGGCTTTGGATAAAATACTTAAGCTTAATCCTGACCAGTCGGTTGAAGGTTTAATTAAAGAAGCATTAAAAATTTTGTGAAAGAATTATCTGACTTTGAAAGAGGATTACAAAATTTAAAAAAGAGTGAGTAGGTTTGCTCATCATGAAAATCAGAATCAGAAGCAAGTATCATCAATTAACCCGGAGATTCATTCGATAATCAATATCTGATATTGTAACCAATTAAAAGGTACCTATTGAGAGCAGGAAAAACATACGTATTTAAGCTACTGATTTTTTTCATCTTGTTTTTCGCCGGATTTGAACAGGTATATAGTAATCCGCGATTTGGCATGATGCCGCAGGTACCGCCCGACACAACCGAAACCGGCAGCCAGGTTGATCTCATTTTTCCCTTCTCAGACAATACACAGGATGCCTCTCAGGAAAATCAACAATCACCATTGTTTTTCAAAGAACCCTCCAACATCACAACCGAAGTTGAGTACGATCCGGAAACCAATGAATATGTCCTGAAAAAGAAAATCGGCGACTTCAATTACAGAACACCTTATAAGATGTCGCTGGACGAATATCTGGAATACGATCTCGACAGATCAATAAACCAGTACTGGAGAGAGCGCGCCGGAGCAGCCGGAGCCAATGCCACCGGAGACGGGATCATCCCGCAAATTTATATTGGTGGTGAGGCTTTTGAACGTATTTTCGGGTCCAACACCATTGATATCAGGCCGCAAGGTTCTGCTGAATTAACTTTTGGAGTGCTGGCCAACCGCCGCGACGACCCAACCCTGAATGTACGCCAGCGAAATGTGGTGAACTTCGACTTCCAGCAAAACATCCAGATGAGTGTGCTGGCCAAAATTGGCGATAAAATTGAGTTCCAGACCAACTACAACACCGAGGCTACCTTTGAATTTGAAAACAAACTCAACCTGAAATATGAGGGTAAAGAGGACGAAATCATCCAACTCATCGAAGCCGGTAACGTAACCCTGCCGCTCAACAGCACCCTGATCACCGGTAGCCAGGCACTTTTTGGGATCAAAACACAATTGAAGTTCGGACGGGCCACGGTTACAGCAGTTTATTCGGAGCAAAAAAGTGAAACTTCAAATATTACGGTACAAGGTGGTGGACAAACCAATCAGTTTTCGCTTCAGGCCGACCAATATGAAGAAAATAAACACTTCC
The DNA here is from genome assembly GCA_964395075.1 of uncultured Lentimicrobiaceae bacterium. GTDB lineage: Bacteria > Bacteroidota > Bacteroidia > Bacteroidales > 4484-276 > SABY01. Next base: position 5,496 of record CAYNDN010000326.1, read on the forward strand.
TGCTGGGCCAGTATTTTGTTGAAAATTATGATGGAGCACTTACCGAGTTGCCCATAATCCGGTCGAATGTTAACATCACAAAAATTGAAGTCTGGGTAACAAACATCGGTGCTGCTGTTACGGAAAACAGGAATATTGTCGCTTTCCAGGATTTAGGCGAACGAAACCCTTATGCCCCCACCATCAACCCGGGAACCAGTACCTTTCCAAGCATGACTGAGTCGAACGACCTGTATGAACAATTGATGCAGTACGAAGGTCAGGTCAGGAATATCAGTACCGCTTCATCATTGTTAGAAGGCCCACCATTTGTTTTTGATGCCGGGATTGATTTTGTGAAGGTTGAAAATGCCCGGAAGTTGAACCAAAACGAATATTCGTTCAACAGCAAGTTGGGTTTTATCTCGCTGAATACCACCCTTAATTCCGATCAGATGCTGGCAGTTGCCTACCAGTATAATGTAATTGGCGACACAGCGGTTTACCAGATTGGTGAGTTCTCTGACGAAGGCATTAGTGCACCTGACAACCTGATTGTAAAACTGCTCAAAAGCACAACCCTCAATACCAGGGTGCCGCTGTGGGATTTGATGATGAAAAACGTTTACGCCATCGGGGCCTA
>CAYNDN010000327.1:0-6107 GCA_964395075.1 uncultured Lentimicrobiaceae bacterium
CGATCGCGGCCTGCACGGTTACGTCTGATGGCTTTTACCACTTTGGATATTGCCTCATCCTGTCCGATAACTGATCCCTGCAGCTCAGTTTCCATCTTAACCAATCTGTTGCCTTCGCTTTGTGCGATGCGTTTTACCGGAATGCCTGTCATCATGGCAACAACTTCGGCCACATTTTCCTCATTTACAGTTTCGCGGTTGATTCGCGAATCTTCTTCCCATTTTTTCTTTTCGTATTCCAATTCTTCCTGCAACTTGCGTTCAATATCCCTAAATCTGGCCGCCTCCTCAAATTTCTGACCTCCAATGGCTTTGGCCTTCTCACCTTTCACTTCTTCGATGCGGTTTTCGATTTTTATAATCTGAGAAGGCACATGCATGTTTGTGATATGAACGCGCGATCCGGCTTCATCCAGCGCATCAATGGCTTTATCAGGTAAAAATCTGTCGCTTATGTACCTGTTAGTTAAATTCACACATGCCTTGATGGCTTCATCTGTAAAATTCACCAGGTGATGGTCTTCATATTTTTCCTTGATATTGTTAAGAATTTCGATGGTTTCATCGGCTGTGGTCGGATCAACCAACACCTTCTGGAAGCGGCGTTCCAGCGCACCGTCTTTTTCAATATACTGGCGATATTCATCCAGTGTGGTTGCACCAATACACTGAATTTCACCTCTGGCAAGTGCCGGCTTAAACATGTTTGAAGCATCCAGTGATCCTGAGGCATTGCCTGCACCAACTATGGTGTGAATTTCATCAATGAATAGAATGATGTCAGCATTTTTCTCCAGTTCGTTCAAAACCGCTTTCATACGTTCCTCAAACTGTCCACGATATTTGGTTCCGGCAACCAGTGATGCCAAATCAAGGGTGATGATTCGCTTGTTGAACAGGGCTCTGGATACTTTACGGTCAACAATGCGCAGGGCCAAACCTTCGGCAATGGCACTTTTACCAACACCAGGTTCGCCAATTAATATAGGATTGTTTTTCTTACGACGACTTAAAACCTGAGCAATACGTTCCAGTTCCTTTTCACGACCAACAATGGGATCTAGACGATTTTCTTCAGCGGCTTTCGTAAGGTCACGGCCAAAATTGTCGAGAACCGGTGTTTTACTTTTCGTGTCTCCAGTCTTCTTTTGTTTGCTGTAACTTTTGCCTTCTTCAAATTCGTCATCCATCGATCCGGGAAACTCTGCCCGTGGGTCGGTTCTGCTTCCTTTTTCTTCTGTTGTTTCCTGGTCAGAATTCGACATAATGGCCCGTAATTCCTCATTTACGTTTTCATAATCCACACCATATCGAATAAATGTGCGTGAAACAATGTTATCATCATCTTTCAAAATGGCCAGTAACAAGTGTTCAGTTCCAATCATATCACTGTTGAAGAGTTTAGCTTCGAGATAGGTAAGCTTAAGTGCTCTTTCGGCCTGTTTTACTAGTGGCAGGTTTTTGCGTTTTGGCAATTTACTGCCAGCAGGTTTACTATTTATGGATTGTTCGATGGTTTGGCGATATTCCGTGAGGTCAACACCCAGGTAGTTGAGTATTTGAATAGCTAATCCTTCACCCTCACGCAAAACCCCCAAAATCAGGTGCTCAACACCAATATAATCATTGTTTAGGCGTAATGCTTCTTCTCTGCTATAATTAAGTACGTCCTTTACGCGTTGCGAAAATTTTGCTTCCATTATTTTAATTTGTTTTGGAGTAAAAACCCTGTCGGTGATCAAATAACGTTCCAAAGATCATCTTCTTATCATGTTTGGTACTTTACTGAATGAACATGCGTTTTTCGAAAATTAATTAATTGAGAGCCAAACAATAAAAAAATCATGATTGTTCACCTGCAAATATAATCGGAAACAACCGATCCTACCTTTGCAAAGCCCCATTTTATCAACATTTTCATGTTAGTAATATTATTTTACATCCTTTTTGATTAGGTTAATAATTTGTACCTTTGCGCTTCGTTTTTTTTATAGAATAAGTACCTTAATTTGAATAAGTTAGGAGATGGAAAATAACCAAGAGGGTGAAAAGCTTTATACGGTAAATATCGAGAATCAAATGCAATCGGCTTACATCGATTATTCGATGTCAGTAATTGTATCGCGCGCATTGCCGGATGTAAGAGATGGTTTGAAGCCAGTTCATCGAAGAATATTGTATGGAATGCTTGATCTGGGCGTTTATTCAAACCGACCATATAAAAAATCTGCCAGGATTGTAGGGGAGGTATTAGGTAAATATCACCCACACGGTGATTCATCTGTTTACGATGCTATGGTCAGGATGGCACAAACATGGTCGTTAAGGTATCCGCTTATTGACGGGCAGGGTAACTTCGGATCCATCGACAACGATAGTCCGGCTGCCATGAGGTACACCGAAGCCCGGCTAAGAAAACTGTCAGAAGAAATGCTGGATGACATCAACAAGGATACTGTTGATTATCAGCTCAATTTTGATGATTCATTGGAAGAACCCACCGTTTTGCCGGCAAAAGTCCCAAACCTGCTAATTAACGGTACCTCAGGAATTGCTGTTGGAATGGCCACAAACATGGCCCCACATCATCTTGGTGAAGTTATCGATGGAACAATAGCCTACATTGACGACAAGGAAATCACAATTGAAGGTCTGATGGAATATGTTAAAGCACCTGATTTCCCGACCGGCGGAGTAATTTACGGTTACGAAGGCGTTCGCGAGGCTTACTTAACAGGCCGAGGCAGGGTGGTGATTCGCGGGGAAGCTTCTATAGAAACAGGTCCCGGCGGTAAAGAACAGATCATTGCCACATCTGTACCTTACCAGGTGAATAAAGCAGAGATGATTAAAAAAACCGCTGACCTGGTGAACGATAAAAAGATCGTGGGAATATCAGACATACGTGATGAATCAGACAGGAACGGGATCAGGGTTGTTTACGACCTTAAACGCGATGCGGTTGCTAATGTGGTATTGAATAAACTTTATCAACTAACTGCGCTGCAAACCTCTTTCAGTGTAAATAATATTGCACTCGTCAATGGCAGGCCGATTCAACTTAATCTAAAAGATATCATCCGTCATTTTGTTGACCATCGTCACAAAGTAATCATTCGGCGTACTGAGTATGAGTTACGTGAAGCTGAAAAGCGGGCACATATCCTCGAAGGATTATTAATTGCACTTGATCATCTGGATGAAGTGATAGAACTGATACGGGGTTCGCAAACTCCGGATGAAGCCCGTGAAGGCCTGATGTCGAATTTTGACCTGACAGAAGTACAGGCAAAAGCAATTCTTGATATGCGCCTTCAGCGGTTAACCGGTCTTGAGCGTGAAAAGATCAAAGAGGATTATGATGCCATCATGAAGAAGATTGCGCAGTATAAAGAAATTTTGGCCAATGAATGGATGCGCATGGATATCATCAGAAATGAACTTCTTGAGATTAAGGAAAAATATAATGATGAACGCCGCACAAAAATAGAATTTTCGGCCAGCGATTTCCGGATCGAGGATACTATTCCTGATGAAGATGTTGTGCTTACAATCTCACACATGGGTTATATCAAGCGTACACCGCTAACAGAATATCGTGTGCAGGGTAGGGGAGGACGTGGCTCCAAATCCAGTACCGTTAGGGACGAAGACTTTCTGGAATACCTCTTTATCGCCTCCAACCATGATTATATGCTCTTTTTTACAGAACAGGGCAGGTGTTTTTGGTTGAGGGTATTCGAAATTCCCGAAGGAACAAGGTCAGCAAAAGGCCGGGCAATCCAAAACCTGATCAATATTCCGCCCGATGATAAAATCAAGGCATTTATCAACACGAAAGACCTGAAGGACGAGGATTATATCAACAGTCATTATATTTTAATGGCCACATCAAAAGGCGTGATCAAGAAAACTTCACTCAAAGATTATTCCCGTCCACGTCAAAACGGTATAAACGCCATCACAATCCGTGAAGGAGATATGCTTCATGAAGCCCGCCTAACCAATGGACAAAACGAAGTTATTATTGCTTTAAAGTCAGGCAGAGCGATCCGCTTCAACGAAAATGCCGTTCGTGCCATGGGACGGAATGCCTCCGGTGTAAGAGGCATTACCCTCGCCGGTAAAGATGACGCAGTAATTGGAATGATCTGTCTTGAAAACCAGGAGTATGATGTCCTTGTAGTTTCGGAAAATGGTTATGGTAAAAGATCAAAACTCGATGATTACCGTGTTACCAACAGAGGTGGTAAAGGGGTAAAAACCATAAATGTTACTGACAAAACCGGTTCTCTGATATCCATAAAAAATGTTTCAGATAATGATGATTTAATGATCATCAATAAGTCAGGCCTAACCATTCGCCTGGCCGTAGCAGAACTCAGGGTTATGGGTCGAGCCACGCAGGGAGTACGACTTATAAACCTACGGGATGGTGATGCCATTGCAGCAGTTGCCAATGTGGAGGTAGATGTTGAAGAAAAAGAAAATGATAATGGCGAAGCACCAGATTCAAAAGAAGCGGAAAGCGGTACACCACCAGAAACAGCATCCGAAAACGAAAATGGTAAAGAAGAATAAATGTTGAAAAATCAGTGATTTTTATACATTTGCCACTGGAATCACATGCAATTATTTTTTGGTACGACTATTGGAAATCAAAAATCGAAATAATTTAAACGAAATCGAAAATGAAAAAGACCACAGTATTTTTAATGGTAGCTATGATGGCAATTGGTACATCGTTCGCACAAAAAAAGAATGTTGTAAGTGCTTATAATTACCTGAGAAAAGACAAGCTTGCAAAAGCCAAGGAAGCCATTGACCCGGCAATTACTCACGAAAAAACCATGGGTGATGCCAAAACATGGTACTACTATGGAAATGTTTATCTTTCAATCCATTTAACCGAAGAAGAAGTTTACAAAGCTTTGGATGACAACCCACTGGATAAGGCCTATGAAGCTTATTTGAAAGCAATGGAACTCGATGATAAGGAAGAATTTACCGATGAGCTTAATGACAGGATCCAGGTGTGTGCACAGCAATACTTTAACAAAGGTGTGAGTAAATACAATGAGCAGGCTTACAAACAAGCTGCTGAAGCTTTTGCAAAATCCGCTGATGTAAACGCATTGCTGGGTTCAACTGACAGTGCTGCCATATTTTATGCTGCACAAAGTGCTTATTTCGGAAAGGAACTTGAAGAGGCAAAAGGCTACTTCAACACATTGCTCGAAATTGAATATTACGATCCTGCATTATTTAGAATGCTTGCTGATTTATACAATCAAACCGGTGACACAACTGCCGCAACACAGACTTTGCTCGATGGCCGAAAAAGTTTTCCTGATGACTACAACCTGATTATAGATGCGGCAAACATATATTTGGCAACAGGGCAAAACCAGGAAGCACTTGACGTTTTGAACCTGGCCATTGAAAAAGACGATACCAATGCAACACTGTTTTTTGCTGCCGGTACAGTTTTCGATAAAACGAAATCCTACGATAAAGCGATAGAAATGTACCAAAGTGCAATTAACATCAATCCTGAATATTTTGATGCCAATTATAATCTTGGTGCACTTTATTTTAACCAGGCTGCCGAGAAGCTACTCGAAGCCGGAAACCTTCCTTTGAGTGAAGCAGAGAAATATGATGCACTAAAAGCAGACGCCACCGACCTCATGCAAAAAGCATTACCATATCTTGAAAAAGCCGACTCAATACAACCTGCTGACGCCGTAACACTGCAAACCCTTAAAGAGATATATACCAGGCTCAATATGATGGAAAAATTAAAAGGAATCAACGAAAGGTTAGGTAACTAATCACGCTGATTTAAAAAAAAATAGGAGAGCGGCAAACCTTTTTGCCGCTCTTTTTTTGTTTTGGTTCCTCGAATCCGCAATCGTATTCTTTATCATCATCGAATTGAACGAATTAAACGAATTTTAGATCATTCTAATGAGTGTTGCTTTGAGTTCTGGATTATGCCATAATATTGAACTAATAAAAATCCTTGCGGATTTTAGGTGGTTTCAAATATAAATTTTCATAGGACGTTAAAATTGCTAAAAATCAGTATTTTCCAAGCCATATCG